>JAUHYB010000645.1 GCA_030426745.1 bacterium | reverse complement strand
CCGACGGGGATGACGACCCGCGTCACCTGCTCCGACAGCGTCCAGTTCGACAGGCGCTGCGTGATGATCTCCTTGTTCGGGATCAGCCACTCGCGGTTGTCGCGGTCGACCAGCGTCGTCGCGCGCATGTGCACGCGCGTGACCTTGCCCGTGACCTCGCCGGCCGTGACCCAGTCGCCGACGCGCACCGGGCGCTCGCCCAGGATGATCAGGCCGGAGACGAAGTTCGCGAAGATCTCCTGCAGGCCGAAGCCGAGGCCGACGGACACCGCCGCCGCCAGCCACTGCACCTTCGACCACCCGATGCCCAGCACGCCGAACGCCCAGATGACGCCGATCATGCCGAGCGCGTAGCGCAGGATCGCCTTGACCGCGTAGCGCTCGCCGGGTCCGATCGAGAGGCGCTGCAGGACGCTGACCTCGAGCAGGCCGGGCAGGTTGCGGTTCGCCAGCAGGATCGCGCCCAGGATCGCGAGCGCGCCCAGCAACCCGCCGAGCGTCACCGGCACGTCGGGGCCGCCCGCCTCGCCGGCGTAGTGCCACAGCTCGATGCGCTCCAGGAACTGCAGCGCGGGCAGCACGTCCGCCCAGATCCACCAGGAGCCGAACAGGAGCGCGACGAAGGCCGCGGCGCCCAGCAGCTGCCGCGACTGCTCGCCGACCTCGTGCACGTCGATGACGGCGAGCTCCTCGATCGTCGGCTCGCCCGTCGCGCCGTCGGCGGACTCGGCGGCCTTCGCGGCGCGCAGGCGGCGCGCCTGCTCGATCGCGATGCGGCGCTTGGTGACGAGCAACCCGCGGTTCGCGATCGCGTAGCCGAGCGCGACCGCCAGCGCCAGGGCCGCCGTCTGGAACAGCCGCCCGACGAGCTGCACCGCGGTGAACGAGTAGCCCGACAGCGCCAGCACGATCAGCGCGGTCGGCAACACGATGCCGGCGACCTGCCCCGCGACGCCGACGCGGCGCTCCCAGCTGCTGACGGCGTGCGCGCGCCGGTACTGGCGCGCTTGCAGGTACAGGAACACGAGGACGAGCAGCAGCGCGGCGATCAGCGACACGCGGCCCAGGCTGTCCTTCCACGCGTCGCGCGGCTGCTCCTCCAGCAGCAACGTGATCCCGAGCAGCGGGATCGAGGCGACGGGCAGCCACAACAGGGACCGGTGCAGTCGCGTGCGCACGCTGCCGGTCCAGCCGAAGTGCGCTTCGCCCAGGCCGTCCGGCAGCGCCGTGTACCGCAGCGCCTCGACGATCGTCAGGATCAACGCGACGACCTGCAGCGCGCGGCCCAGCGCGCGCGCGAAGCCGGTGACGTCCGACGCGTGCTCGAGGCGTACGCCCAGGAACCAGGCCAGCAGCGGCGCGCCCGCGGTCAACACGGCGGTCGCCGCGACCGCCTTCCACGTCGGCTTCATGTGGAAGCACGACGAGCGCGACGCGACGTCGCCCACCTCGGCGATCACGCGGCGCGCGCGGCGGCGGCCGAGAGCGAGCGCGCCGAGCGCGAGCAGCACCGCGGCGTACAGGAGGGGCTCGTCGGCGAGGTCGTCCCGCATCGCGCGCCCGGTCGCGATCCAGTTGTCGGGCGCCACCAGCCACGCGACGGCGTCGTCCAGCGCGGAGAAGTCCGTGCGGAACAGCTGGCGGCTGGAGCGGATCCACAGCACGCGTTCGTCGATGTAGCGCTCGAACTCGCGCGTCTCTGCGACGACGCTGCGCTCCGCGAACTCCAGGGTCGCGAGCTCGACGAAGACCTCG
>JAUHYB010000147.1 GCA_030426745.1 bacterium | reverse complement strand
GCTCCCGCCCGCGGGACGCTATTCCGGAGGAAGGTGCCTGGCACCGTAGTCCTGTTCAGGCCACGCGACGCGGACCGTCCCCGCTCTCGCTCCCTCCCCGCGCTCCCACCGTTCCCGCCGCCACCGTCCCCCCGTCCCCGGCGCCCTCGCTACCCTGGGATCCGTCGCGGCGGTGACGCGAGTCATGGGCAGCATCTTCATCGTGGTCGTGATCGGCTTCGCCTACTGGGTGATCCTCGGCGTGGGCTTCGTCGTCACGCTCGCCGCGGTGCGCCGCGAGAACCGCTGGAAGGCCGCGTTCTTCTACTGGTCGTCGGTGATGTTCAGCGTCGCCGTGTCGTTCCTGCACCCGGTGACCGCGGCCTACTACGGCTTCCCGGTGATCGTCGGGCTGCTGGCGCTGCCGTTCCTCGCGCGCGGGGTCTCGATCTAGCACGCTGCCACGCGCGGGCGCGGGAATACGGTGCCAGGCACCTTCCTCCCGAACAGCGACCCACGGCCGGGAACCGCCTGCGGCGGTTCCCGGCCGTGGGTCGCTGTTCGGGAGGAAGGTGCCTGGCACCGTATTCCCGCGCCTCAGTCCCCCCGCGGCTCGTCGTGGAAGTCCAGCTTATCCAGCGGCACGACCAGCGACGTCACGATGTTCCCCACGTGGCTGATCACGCGCTTGAAGTAGCGGTACGCCAGCACCGTCACCGCCGCGTTGCGCCCCGTCGGTCGCAACAGGTCGTCGACCGCGGCGTCGCACTGGTCCTCGAGCTTCGTCACGTCGTCGAGGAACGCGCGCGCCTTCGCGACCTCCTCCTGCTTCTCGAACAGGCCGTGCGCGCGCACGATCAGCTTCGACACCTCGTCCTTCAGCGGCACCAGCGCCTTCTCGTGCGGCCCCGCGTCCAGGTCGATGCCCGCCTTCGTCAGGTCGAAGATGTTCTTCGCGTAGTCACCGATGCGCTCGGCGTCCTTCACGATGCTCATCATCACGAGCAGCTCGGGGAAGGTCACCGCGCCGTGAACCGACCCGTGCACGACGATCTGGCGCCGGATCTCCTGCTCGGTGCGGTTGATGCGGCGGTCGGTCTCGAACAGGTCCGCGCGGATCACCTGCGGCGCCGTCCCGCCGAGCAGCGCGTTGGCCGCCGCGTCGAAGACGTGGCGCCCGTCGGTCAGCATCTCGAGGAACTTGGTGTGGATCTCGTCCAGGCTCTGGGACTCCGGCCCCAGGCGATTCAGCCAGCTCATGTCGGTCTCGGTCGTGGGCCGCGGCGACCCGTGCAAAATGGTCTCAGGAGAGTTGCGCGAACATCCACCAGCCCAGGAGGGGCAGCAGGACGAACGCGCCGCCGACGTACCCCAGTACCCACGCGGGGTTGCGCGAGGCGCGCACGGCGAGCATCCGCGCGGCGCGGATCGGGATGAGCCGCAGACGACGGACAGGATAGAACAGGAGGACGCCGCACAGGTTGAACCCGAGGTGCACGAGCGCGATCGTCAGGCCGCCGCGCTCGTCGGCGCCCAGGCTGGCCAGCATCGCGGTCACCGTCGTGCCGATGTTCGCGCCCAGCATGATCGGGAACGCGTTCTCCAGGCTCAGGATGCCCGCGGCGCACAGCGGCACCAGCAGCGACGTCGTGATCGAGCTCGACTGCACCGCCGCCGTGACGAGGATGCCGATCAGGATGCCGAGCAACCCGCTGCGGCCCAGCGAGCGGTTCAGCGCGCGCTCCAGCGGCCCGGACACGAGCACGCGCATGTTCTTCGTGATCCAGATCAGGCAGAAGAACGTCAGCGCGACGCCCAGCACGAGCACCGTCACCGCCAGGCTCGTCCCCGTCAGCCCGAACTGCCCCAGCAGGTCCGTCACGCCGTTGAACGCGACCTTCACCGCCGACTTGATCGGGCTCGAGTAGGTCAGGCCGCCGCCCGCCGCGTGTTCCGTCCCCGGCGCGCCCAGGATCTGTGTCGTCAACCACGTCGCGCTGCGCGACAGGAAGCCGGTGGCGATCTCGATCGGCAACAGCACGGCGACGCACAACAGGTTGAAGAAGTCGTGCACCGTCGCCGCCGCGAACGCGCGGCGGAACGCCTGTGACTTGCGCAGGTGCCCCACGGACACGAGCGTGTTCGTCACCGTCGTGCCGATGTTCGCGCCCATGATCATCGGCGTCGCCTGCGCGACCGTCAGCGTGCCGCTGCCGACCAACGCCACGATCGTCGCCGTCGTCGTCGACGAGCTCTGCACGAGCACGGTCGCGAGGATGCCGACGGCCAGCGCGGCGAACGGGTTGTCCACGCCGGCGAACAGGCCCTGCGACGCGTCCTTGCCCATCATCTTGATCGAGCCGCCCATCATCTGGATGGCGACCAGGAAGCCGTAGAGCAGCGCGAGCACGACGGCGACGCGCAGCATCGAGGCGAGCGCGCGCTGCGCGGGGGTCGGGATCGCGGTCTCGTGCGCGGCGGGCGCGGGATCGGTCATGGGCACCGGGGGCGGGCGGCGCGCCGCGGCGGTCCGCATCGCGGCCGCGGCACCGATCGAGCGCGGGTCGCGCGCGTCTCGAGCGGACGCGCGGGGCCGGGTTCGGTCGCGGTGCGGCGGTCGGAGGGGTTCGACGCGCGAGCCGGTCGCCCGAGCGGGCGACGTGGCGGGGAGAGGGGTTCAGCGAGCGCGCGCCTCGCGGGCCCGCGCTCGTGAAGGGATCTTAAAGAACCTCTCCCTGGGTGTGTCGAGCCTGGTCCGAGGGTTGTTTCGGCGACCCGACCTCCGGTCCCGGTTCGAAGCTGCCCCGCCAGCCCAGGCGCTCGCGAACGCGCCGGTACGGGTTCGCGTCCGGTCGCGACAGGAGCGGGTACGGCACCGGGTGGGCCCGGATCACCGCGCGGTCGCCCTCGAACATCGGGAAGTGCCCCTGGCCGTCGACCGCCATCGTGACGAGGCCGCTCGAGCGCTCGACCGTCACGCGCAGCACCGCGCCGGGGTGCTCGACGATCGGGCGGTGCGACAGGGACTGCGGGCAGATCGGCGTCACGACCAACCCTGTCATCGACGGCGCCAGGATCGGCCCGCCGGCCGCCAGCGAGTGCCCCGTGGAGCCCGACGGCGTCGCGACGATCAAGCCGTCGGCGCGGTAGTCGGTGACCCACTGGTCCCCCACGGACAGCGACAACGTCAACATGCCCTGCGTCGCGCCGCGCGACACGACGACCTCGTTCAGCGCGACGGCCGACACGGGCGATCCGTTGCGCGAATCGAACTCCGCCGTCAGGCGCATGCGCGGCTCGATCACCGCGCGGCCGGTCAGCACCTCGTCCAGCGCGGGTTCCCAGTCGCCGACGCGGATCGACGCCAGGAACCCGATGCGCCCGAAGTTCACGCCGATCGTCGGCACCGGCGCGTTCGTGAACGCGCGCACGGACGCCAGGATGGAACCGTCGCCGCCCAGCACGACGACCAGGTCGGGCGTGCGGTCGAGCCGCGGCGCGCCCAGGCCCTCCGACTCGTCGCAGAACGCGCGCAAGTCGCGCTCCACCTGCACGTCCGCGACGCGCGACGACAGCCACGGGACGAGGTCCTCCAGCAAGCGCGTCACGTCCGCCTTCGCGCTGTCCGCCAGCACGAGGACGTTGTTCACGTCCGCGTCGAAGACTTCCAGCGGGCCGATGTTGCCGCGCTCGGGGTCGGTGTGACGGTTCACGGGGCGTTCAGGAGATGCGCGCCGACTGCAACAGGTTGCGCACGGTCTGCTCGACGCCGGCGGCGTCCAGGCCGAGGCTGGCGAGCTGTTCCGCGCGGCTCGACATGTGCGTCACGAAGCGGTCCGGGATGCCCAGCACGCGCACGCGCGCGTCGCCGGCGGGTTGCCGTGACAGGGCCTCCAGCACGGCGGAACCGAAGCCGCCCGCGCGCTGGTGTTCCTCGAGCGTCACGATCCAGCGGTAGTCCTGCGCGTGGCGCGCCAGGAGTTCCTCGTCGAGCGGCTTCGCGAAGCGCGCATCGACGACGCCGATCTCGACGCCGTCCGCGCGCAGGCGCTCGGCGGCCAGCAGCGCCTGGCCCACCAGCGGTCCGTACGCCCACACGACGACGCGCTCGCCCTCGCACAACACCTCGGCCTTGCCGGGCGCCATCTCGCGGCGCTCGGTGGCGTGGATCACCTCGGGGTCGGGCGCCGTGTCGCGCGGGAAGCGCACGGCGACGGGACCGTCCTGGCGCAGCGCCATCTCGAGCATGCGGTCCATGTCCGACGCGTCGCGCGGCGCGCACAGCACGACGCCGGGGAACGTCCGCAGGTACGCGATGTCGAACACGCCGTTGTGCGTCGGGCCGTCCTGGCCGACGAGGCCCGCGCGGTCGAGGCACAGCAGCACCGGCAGGCCCTGCAACACGATCTCCTGGAACACCTGGTCGTAGCCGCGCTGCAGGAAGGTCGAGTAGATCGCCGCGACCGGGCGCAGGCCGCCCTTCGCCATGCCCGCCGCCATGGCGAGCGCGTGTTGTTCGGTGATGCCCGTGTCGTGGAAGCGCGCGGGGAAGCGCTCGGCGAAGGCGTCGAGCCCGGTGCCGGACGGCATCGCCGCCGTGATGGCCTGAATGCGCAGGTCGCGCTCCGCGAGCTTCACCAGCGACGACGCGAACGCCTTCGTGAACGCGGGCCCCTTGCGCGGCGGCGCGGAGCTGGGCGGCAGCTTGCCGTCCTCGCGACCGGCGCCGCGGTCGTCGGTGACCTTCGCTTCCTTCGGCGCGGGCGGCGCGGAGGGCTTCACGCCGTGCACGCGCTCGGGGTGCTCCAGCGCGTCGGGGTGGCCCTTACCCTTCTGCGTCAGCGTGTGCAGCAGCACGACGCCGTCGAGTTCCTTGATGCGCAGGAGCTCCGACTCGAGCCGGCGCACGTCGTGGCCGTCGATCGGACCGACGTAGGTCACGCCGAGCTCCTCGAACACGTGGCCGGGCACCAGGCTGTGCCGGATCACCTCGCCGATCTGGTCCAGCGTGCGGTCCACGCGCGGGCCGATCACGGGGATCGCGTTGATCAAGCTGGCGATCTCCTGCTGCGCGCGCTGCACGAGCCGCGCGGAGCGGATGCGCGACAGGTACCGCGCCATCGCGCCGACCGAGCGCGAGATCGACCACTGGTTGTCGTTCAGCACGACGACCAGCTTCTGGCCCAGCGCGCCCGCGTGGTTCAACGCCTCGAACGCGACGCCCGCGCCGAGCGACGCGTCGCCGATCACGCTGACGACGTGCGGCGGCTCCTTCTCGTGCGCCGCCGCCAGCGCGAGGCCGAGGCCGAGCGACACGCTCGTCCCCGCGTGCCCCGTGTGGAACAGGTCGTAGTCCGACTCCTCGGGATTCGTGAAGCCGCACAACCCGCCCGTCTGACGCAACGTCGCGAAGCCCTCGCGCCGACCGGTCAGGAGCTTGTGCACATACGCCTGGTGACTGACGTCGAACACGACGCGGTCGCGCCGGAAGTCGAACGCCCGGTGCAACGCGACGGTCAACTCGACGACGCCGAGGTTCGACCCGAGGTGCCCGCCGGTGCGCTGCACGTTGTCGAGCAGGAAGCCCCGGATCTCGTTGCAGAGCTCGGGCAGGCGTTCGGACGGGAGCGGCGCGAGGTCCGCGGGCGAGTCGATGGACTCGAGCAGCGGTCGCGCGGGGGCGCCGGGGTCGGCGTGGGGATCGGTCTGGCTCATGGGCGGAGGCTCGCCGGGGCGCCGCTGCGACGGCGCCGGAGTGCGGACCGACAGGGCGGACCGCACCCCCCGCGGGCGGGGTCGACGAGGCGCGTCATCCTACCGTCCCGGCGCCCTCCGGCGCATCCCGCGGGGCGCCTCGTGCGACCGTTCCGTGGGCGCGCGAGCCGTCTCGACCGCCGACGTCCGGATCGCGGACCGCCGTCCGGTTCCTGGATCGGCGCGCGCGCACGGCCGCCCGTACGCGCCCGCGGCGGGGCCCGGCGACCGCGGCACGGCGCGTGCATCTCCCGGACCGCCGCGTCGCGCCCGGCGACCGGACCGCCGCCCCCCACGCCCCATCGAAACCATGCGCCTCCTCCCCGCCCTGCTCTCGCTCGCGACCCTCACGCTCCCGCCGCTCGCCCCGGGCGCCGCCGCGCAGTCCCCTTGCGGCGCGTGGACCGAGATCCCCGTGCCGATGGACCCGACGTGGTCCCGCGCCGACCTGAAGGACGTCTCGGTCCTGGCGAGTGGAGAGGCGTGGGCCGTCGGCTACGCGCGCGTGCCCTTCGCGGGCAGCACCGAGACCGTCACCGCGTCGATGCGCTGGCGCGACGGCCAATGGACGATCCTCGGCACGCCCTACACCGCGCCCTACGCCGGCGGCGCGAACGACTCCCTGCACGCGGTCGCCGCGCTGTCGTCGAACGACGTCTGGGCGGCGGGCGAGCGCTACGGCGACGCGGGCGGCCTGTCCGTCGGCTCGTGGCTGCTGGTGCTGCACTGGGACGGCACCATCTGGAACGTGATGGACGTACCCGCGCCGCCGCGCGGGACCGGCATCAACTTCAGCGGCACCCGCGTGTACGACATCGTCGCGTTCGCGCCGGACGACGTGTGGTTCGCCGGTCAGTGGGGCGAGCCGAACAGCGTGGGTAGCGTGACCTGGCGCCCGCTCGCGATGCACTGGGACGGCAACGACTTCACGGTGCACGACACGCCGACCCTGCCGCAGGTCGGGCCCTACGTCGTGATGCGACAGATCGACGCGTCGGGACCCGACGACATCTGGGGCATCGCCGACCGCACGACGGGCTCGACGTCGAGCCCCGCGGCGCTGCACTACGACGGCACCGCGTGGAGCGCGGTCTCGCTGCCCTCGACCGGCACGAACGTCGACCTCGACGACGTCGTCGTGAACGCGCCGGACGACGTCTGGATCTTCGCCCACCAGCCGTGGACCACGAACGCCTTCGCCTATCACTGGGACGGCACGAGCTTCACGATCGTGAGCGGCTTGCCGGAGGTCGAGTCGGCGAGCTCCGTCGGCCCCGGCGAGATGTACCTCGGCCTGGGCGAGGTCCTCCACTTCGACGGCACGTCCGCTGCGCCGGTCGCCGGCCTCGCGCCGCTCGCGACGCAGAACGGCGCCACCGTGATCGGCATGGACTCCCGCGACTCCTGCTTGAACTGGGCCGTGGGTCGCAAGGTCGGCCCGACGGGCGGCCTCGTCCCCTACGCCGCCGCGCTCGTCGCGCTGCCGCAAGGCTCGGTGGTCTGCGCCTGGGACGAGGCGGGCAGCCCCGGTTGCCCGTGCGCGAACTCGCCCGCGGAGTCGGGTGTCGGCTGCGCCAACTCCCTGGACCGCGGCGCCGGCTTGACCGCGAACGGTACCTCCCTCGTCGCCGACGACGCGATGGTCTTCCGCGTCCGTCGCGCGCGTCCGCACCAACCGGGCATGCTGGTCCAGGGCGGCAGCCGCGTCACCGTCCCGTTCAAGGACGGCATCCTCTGCGTCGGCAACCCGACGGAGCGCCTGGAGGTCCTGCAGCTGGACGCCGAGGGCGCGGGCGCCAGCACCGTGTCCGTCGTCACCGCGGGCCACGTGCAACCCGGCGACGTGCGCTACTACCAGGTCTGGTACCGCGACCCCGGCAGCGCGAGCCCCTGCAGCGGCGGCTCGAACTTCACCCAGGCGGTCGAGGTGAGCTGGCAGTGAGCGCGCGGAACGCGGTGCTCGGTCAGCGGCCGGACGATCGGACGCCGCCGATCTTGATGCAGGACGTGACGCAGTAGACGTCGCTCGGCTCGCGCGGCAGCAGCGCGACGACGGCGCGGCGCTGCTCCTGGACGAAGCGCGCGCTGTACGCCATGAAGTCGGTCTGCACCGCGCCGTCGGACCAGTGCAACTCGAGGCCCTCGTCGGGCGGGAACCGCTCGGGCTCCGGCTCGTCGACGTCGAGGAACATCCCACGCAGCAGGACCGGGACGGCGTCCGCCTCGGGAGCGACCAACGAGTCCGCGCCGAAGCGCGCGGCGGTTCCCTCGTCGAGCACGACGTGCGTCGCCTCCGCGAGCAGCGCCAGCGCGTCCGACTGCGCGTCGTCGGAGACGAAGGCGAAGCTGCCGTCCGGGCGCGCGTCGTCCAGGTGGTGGAAGGTCTCGAGCGACGCGCGGCGGCTCCACGCGTCGCGCGGGAACGCGGTGCCCCGCTCCGGCATGTCGACCACGACATCGCCGCAGCAGTCCGTGCAGTCCTCGTCGCATCCGCAGGCCGCGAGCGCGGTCAGCAGCGCGACGATCACCGTCGCGCGCGACGCGACGACGGCGCGCCTCACGAGTCCCGCCCGTGCACGCGCTCGACCAACCCCAGCGCCAGCTCGCGCTCGAGGCCCGCGAGGCCCGCCGTCGCGGCGCGGGCGCGTTCCGCCAGCCGCCCCGCCTCCGCCCGCGCGCCGTCCATGCCGAGCGCGGCGACCATCGTCGCCCGATCCAGCGCCGCGTCCTTCCCCGGCGTCT
>JAUHYB010000644.1 GCA_030426745.1 bacterium | reverse complement strand
GCGACCTCGCGTTGGCGACCGGCTGGGTGCTGGAGGACTACCGCAAGACGGAGGACTCGCAGGGCCCGCACTCGGTGCGCGAGATCATGCGCGCGCCGGTCATCTCGCTGACCTCGTCGGACTCCCCGGAGGACGCGGCGCGGCGCATCGTGACCGACCGCATCGGCGCGCTGCCGATCCTGGCCGACGGCCGGCTGGTGGGCATCGTCACCGAATCGAACCTGCTGCGCGCCTTCCGCGACGAGAAGCTGCGGACGGACCTCGCGACCGACCACCCGATCCACGTCGACGAGATGATGACGGCGGAGGTCGACACGCTCGGTCCCGACGACCTGCTGGAGCAGGCGATCGAGCTGTGCACCTCGAAGGGATACCGCCACGTCCCGATCGTCGAGAAGGGGCGCGTCGTCGGCATGCTGTCCGACCGCGACCTGCGCTTCGGCATGGGCCAGGAGATCCTGTCCGACATGAGCGCGCAGGAGGCCGGGCGCCTCGAGGTCTCGCGCACGCCGCTGTCGGCGCTGATGGCGGTCGACGTCGTGTCGGTGGACTCGCGCTGCACGCTGACCCAGGCGATCGACGTGATGCTGAAGCACCACTTCAGCGCGTTGCCGGTCGTCGACGGCAGCAAGCTGGTCGGCATCCTGACGCAGACCGACGTGTTGAAGCACGTCGTCGGATCGGAACGCGCGGCGAACTGAAAGGGCTCACGGCGGCGGCGCGTCGCCGTGGACCGCGGTGCCGTGATCCGCGATGCGGTGAACAGCGATGCAGTGAGCGGAGCGCCCTCGCCGACGTGAGGGCGCTCCGCTCGTTCGTTCTCGAACCGGGTCCGCCGGGCGGGTGGCGCGCGACGCTAGGGCAGCGTCACCACCGAGTCGTCGTCGTCCGGCCTGCGGCGGTCGGCGGTCAGCTCGCGCCCAGCCACACCACGACCGCGAACAGGCCCGCCCACAGCATGCGCCCCAGGAAGACCTCCGTCGTGGGGCGTCGCCGCCTCCACGGCGACCGGCGGCGGGGCTCCGCCGGCGATGCGAGCCGCATCGTGTCGTTCATCGACCTGCTCCTTCCACGTCCTGCCCATGATGAGCCCGGACTAGCCCGCGCCGTGCGGGCGGTTACCGACGATTCGCCGCGACGGCGCGGCGAATACACTAGAACTACGAGCCGTCCCGACCGTTCCGGACCCCGAACCAGGAAGAGCGTGGAAACGAAACAGATCGAGGTCGATTGCCCCTGCTGCGACACGCGGCTGACCATCGACGTGCGGACGCGCACGGTGCTCAAGCACGTTCGAGCGGAGCAGCGCGACGGCGACGGGTTCGTGAAGCCGGACGACGAGCGCTGGGGCACGGCCGTCGACCGCGCGGAGACGCGCGTCGACTCCGCCCAGGACAAGCTGGACCGCGCGATGCGCGAGGAGCGCGAGAAGGAGTCCCGCCTGGACGACCTGTTCGACAAGGCGAACGAGCGCCTGCGGGACCGCGACGGCGACTGAGCGCTCGCGCTCGGTCAGCGCGACGGGCCATCGAGGCTCGTCCAGCGCAGGCGCAGGCTGTTGCCGACGACGAGCACGCTGGACAGCGCCATGATCCCCGCGGCGACGGCCGGCGGGATGCGCAGCGGCAGCCAGCGCTCGAACGCGCCGGTCGCCAGCGGCAACAGGAACAGGTTGTAGCCGAACGCCCACGCGAGGTTCACGCGGATCGTCGTGCGCACCCGCCGCGCGAGGCGGAACAACCTGGGCAGGATCGCGGG
>JAUHYB010000643.1 GCA_030426745.1 bacterium | reverse complement strand
GGGGAAGCTGTCCAAGATGGACCCGCCGCAGTGGGACGAGCGCTTCGTCGTCGGCGTCGTCGCCGCGAGCGAGGGCTACCCCGGCACCTACCGCAAGGGCGACCGCATCACCGGCCTGGAGGGCGCGGACGAGGGCGACGTCGTCGTCTTCCACGCGGGCACGGCGAACGACGGCCCGGACACGGTGACCGCCGGCGGGCGCGTGCTGTGCGTGACCGGCATGGGCGGCGACATGGACGCGGCGCGGGACGCCGCCTACGGCGCCTACGACCGCATCGACTGGGCGGGCAAGTTCTGCCGCCGCGACATCGGCACGCGCGTGGACGCGCGCAAGGCCCGCATCGCGAAGATGATGGGCAAGGCCGAGGGCGGCGCGCGCACGAGCTGAGCCCCGCGGGGCGGATCCGCGCGCTCGCTTGAACGGGCGGCGCGGATCCCCGATGCTCCTCCCTCTCGCCCGCCGCCGGAGTCCCAGCCAGACGCCCGTGAACCACGACGCCATCCGACGCCGCTTCGAGTCCTTCCTGAAGACGCAGGGACTCAAGATGACCGCGCAGCGCGAGCGCATCTTCGAGCGCGCCTTCGAGACGCACGACCACTTCAGCGCCGAGACGCTGTACGACTGGATGCGCGAGGAGGGCGGCCCGAACGTCTCCCGCGCGACGGTCTACCGCACGCTGAACCTGCTGGAGGACGGCGGGTTCATCGGCTCGTTCGACACCGGCCGCGGCGAGGTGGTGTACGAGCACCTGCTGGGCCACCCGCACCACGACCACCTGATCTGCGTCGAGTGCGGCCGCATCGTCGAGTTCCGCGAGGAGCGGATCGAGGCGTTGCAGGAGGACGTCGCCGAGCGCAACGGCTTCGAGCTGACGAGCCACACGCTGCGCCTGATGGGCGTGTGCGGCGACTGCCGCGCGGCGACGGCCGGCGGCGGCGCGAGCGAGACGAAGGCGTCGGCGCGCTCCTGAGCGCGACGAGGTCCGGGGACGGTTCGCCGATCCCGATCCCGATCCCGGAGACGGCCGACGGCCGACGGCCGACGTCTACCGCTCGCCGTGCTCGCGGCGGATGTCGGCGGTGATCGTGTTCGAGACCTGCTCCGCGGCCTCGCCGTCGACCATGCCGAAGTGGCGCGCCGCGACGATCACGCGCGAGGACGTCTGGTCGAAGGACTCGACCGAGACGGTGGCCTTGCGGCCGTCGACCTCGCCCTTGGCGACCTTCAGCGACTCGTCGACCTCGAGCGGGCCCGTGGCCTGCTTGCTGAGCGAGACCTTGACCTCTTCCCAGGCGACCTCGGCCGGCAGCTGCAGCTGCACGACGTAGGTGCTGTTGTCCATCGCCTCCTGGGCGAGGACCACGCCGGCCGCGGTGCCGGCGACGACGGCGCAGCCCGAAGCGGCGGTCGCGCCGAGGACCAGGACGCCGAGCGACAGGGACAGGAATGCGTTGCGGGAGAAGGCGGTCTGAGGGCGGGTGGGGCGGAGACGCATGGGAGACTCGATCTCGTCGGGTCGCGGCGCCCGCGCGGGGCGGCCGGGGGTCGCACCCGCGGGCCGCGCGCGGCGGCGGTCCCGGAGGGACGCGGGGGCGTGGGATGGTGGTGAAACGGGGCGCGAGCGCGCGGCTCGGCCTCGAATCGCACGATACGGATCCGACCGCGCCGTTCCAGGGCCTCGACGGGAATACGGTGCCAGGCACCTTCCTCCGGTGTAGCGGCCCACGAATGGGAGGCGCCGGAGGCGCCTCCCATTCG
>JAUHYB010000642.1 GCA_030426745.1 bacterium | reverse complement strand
GCCTCGCGGTCCAGGACCGGCTGCATCCAGACGGCGTAGCTGTCGCGGTAGCTCTCGTGGCAGCTCGGCTTGGTCGAGAGGTCCTCGTTGACCGACGGGTTGAACAGCGAGGTGGTGAAGAGGTTCACCGGGACGTCGGGGTCGACGCTGAAGTCGAACAGGCCCGTGAAGCGCGCGGCCAGGCCGTACAGCGTGATGTCGTGCGGGTTCACGAACGACGCGATCAGGAGCCACGGGTCGTCCGACGGGTCGGCGTCGAGGTCGCCCAACAGCTCGATCATCTGGTCCGCGAAGCCCTGGTCGCGGCCCAGCGCGCCCTCCGCCGACGAGCCCGAGTCGAGCGGGCGGCGCCCGTGCGGCTCCGGACCGACCCAGCCGTCGAAGCCGTAGCCGCCGAGGCGGTTCGCGTCCTCGTACTGCACGACGAGGCCCGGGTCGAGGTTGCCGTTGTCGTCGTAGCTCGGCAGCGCCTCGTGCGTGCCGCTGACCAGCAGGTCGGCGTTCGAGATGTGCCACTTGCCCTTGTAGAAGGTCCGGTAGCCGGCGGCCTTGAAGTAGTCGCCCATCGTCGGCACGCCGTTCGGATCGAGCCAGTAGACGTCGGGGTCGTACGCCTCCTTCGCCGCGCCGGTCGTCTGCGTCACGCCGTGCAGCGACGGATAGTGGCCGGTGAAGATCGAGGTGCGGCTCGGCGCGCAGGCGGTCGCGGCGGCGTAGTGGCGGTGGAACTCGATGCCGTTCGCGCGCAGCGTGTTCTGCAGCGACAGCGTGGCGGCGCGCCACGCGGCGACCTGCGGCGACTCGTAGACCGGCGGGTAGCGGTTCTCGTCGCACAGGAACACGAGGATGTTCGGGCGCGGCCCCTGCGGCGCGGCGCTGGACGAGCTGCTGGAACAGGACTTCAGCGAGAGACCCAGCGACGCCGCCGTGCCTCCCTTCAACAGGTTGCGCCGCGAGATGCGCGTGCGGGACAGGGGCTTCTTGGCCATGCGAGTCTCTCCTTCTCGTTGTCGCGTTCGAGGGGGGGGCGTCGCGACGACGCCCGGGGAACGGTCCGAAGAGGGTAGGGAGACCGCGAGCCGAGCGCCAACCGGATCGACGGACGCCGCCGTCGCCCGTCTCGATCCGGGCCGCCGCGCGAGCGGGCGCCGCGACGTGTGAGCGCGTGCCCGCGTTCGATGCCGCACGCGTGGGCCCCGGCGGGCGCGTCGGTGGAGCGGATGCGCACGCGTGAACGGCGCCGGTATGATCCGGGCATGACTCCTCTCCCCCGCAAGCACCGCGCGTCGCGCGCCGTCGTCCTCCTGCCCCTGCTGTTCGCCGCCTGCGCGAACCCCGCGCCGCGCGCCGCCGATCCCTTCGTCCCCGCGGAAGAGGCCAGCGTCAAGCCGGGCATCAACGACAACTTCAAGTCCGAGGACCTCGACGTCGGCACCTTCGTCGAGCGCTTCGAGGGCGAGAGCCGCGAGGTCTTCGCGAACCGCGCGCGCATCGTCGAGGCCATCGGTCTGCGGCCGGGCGACGACGTCGTCGACGTGGGGGCGGGGACCGGCGCGTTCCTGGACGCGCTCGCGACCGCGGTCGGGCCGGACGGCACCGTCTACGCGATCGACATCGCGGAGAAGTTCGTCGACCGGCTGGCCGCGCGCGCGCTCGAGGAGGGCCACGACAACGTCGTCGCGCAGCTCTGCTCCGAGAACTCCGTCGACCTGCCCGCGGACAGCGTCGACGCCGCCTTCATCTGCGACGTCTACCACCACTTCGAGTT
>JAUHYB010000641.1 GCA_030426745.1 bacterium | reverse complement strand
CGGGCGTGTCGACGACCGTCCCGGTGTACGCGCCCTTCAGGTCGACGACGCACACGCCGCCGAGGTCCGCGAGCGACGCGACGAAGGCGTCGTCCCACTCGGGTTCCGCGTCGAGCTTGAACCCGAGCGCCGGCTGCAGCTCGCGCAACGCGCGCGGCCGGTCGAGGCGCGGCGGCTTGCCCAGGCCCATCGACGCGCAGAAGCGCAGCGGCCGCGGCGCGCGCTCCAGCACGCTCGCCAGCGATCGCCCCGCCTGTCGCAACGCCAAGTCGAGCGCGGCGCTCTCGAACGCCCACCGCCGGTAGTCGCGGTACGCCTCCTGCTCGGGCGCCCCGTCGAACAGCGCGACCGCGTCCATCGCCGCGCTGAAGTCGCCCAGCGACATGCGCCCGGTCGGCACGGCGGGCGGCCCGGCGGCCTGGAAGGCCTCCTGCTCGCTCGCGGTGTAGTTCACGTCCTCGCCGCGGCCGACGGCGCCGGCGCCCGCGAGGCACACGACGGTCGTGCGGCGCGTCCAGCCGCTGGGGACGGTGGTGGCGAGGCCCTCGAGGCGGCACTCGTCCAGCTGCAGGGGGAGGTCGAGGAGGCGGCCGAGGCCCTGGTCGGAGGTCGTCATGGCCCCGGGATTCTGCGCGATCGGCGGCGCGCCCGGGCCGCGCGGGGGGTCCCAGGGTGTCGTGTCGCGCTTGTAAACACCTGTCAGGGCGCGTCTTGCGACCGCGTGACGTCGAACCGCGAATTCCGACCCCGGCCGTGCGGGGTCGGCCCCTCGGCGACGCTTCGTGGGGGAACGGGCGGTCGTCCTCCGACGACGAGCCCTCGCGACCCGGGCCGAGCCCCGGGAGAACCACGGAGCCACGAGATGAGCCAGATCCGACGACCCGACGCCCCGAGCGCCCGCCCCGACGCGACGCCCGCCGCCTGGGAGGCCTTCGTCCGCCGCTTGAAGGAGCGCGAACCCGAGGCGCTGACGCTCTTCTTCGACCTCTACTTCGAGCGCGTGTACGGCCACGTCCGCAGCATGGTCGGCGACGGCCACCTGGCGGAGGACCTGACGCAGGACGTGTTCTGGAACGTCTACCGCCGCCTGGACCGCTACGACGCGAGCCGCGACGTGCTCCCCTGGCTGCACACGATCGCGACGAACAAGGTCCGCGACTACTGGCGCTCGCGCCGCCACGGCGACGCGCAACGCGAGGCCAGCATCGACGCGGAGGACTCGGCCTACCACCTGCCCTCCGAGGCCGACGGACCGGACAGCGAGTTCCTCGCCGGTGAGGTCGAGGAGCAGGTCCGCCGCGCCGTCGCCGAGCTGCCGAAGCCGATGCGCGACACGGTCATCCTGCGCGCCTTCGAGGGCCTGCCGTTCCAGGCGATCGGCGACCTGCTCAACCGCAACGAGGCCGCGGTGCGCAAGCGCTACTCCCGCGCGCTCGACCTCCTGCGCGCCAAGCTGGGCTCCCGGATGGAACCCCTCGCGGTCTGACCGAACGACTCTCCTGATGACGTGACGCGCGGCGTCGGCTCCCCCCTCGGGCCGGCGCCGCGCACCCGTTCCGGCGCGCGGGTCTCAGGCGCGCGTCGCTTCGACGACCGCCGCCACCAGCTCGTCCGGCTGCACGCCCGACGCCTCGCCCTCGTAGCCCAGCAGCACGCGGTGGCGCAGCGCGGGCGCGGCGACGGCTTCGACGTCGTCGTCGGTGACGTGCAGGCGGCCGTCGAGGAAGGCGCGGGCGCGGCTCGCGGAGAGCAGCGCCTGGCCGCCGCGC
>JAUHYB010000640.1 GCA_030426745.1 bacterium | reverse complement strand
CGACGAGGGCGCGGGCGACGCGGGCACGGAGGGGGGCGCCGAAGCCGCGAGCGCGGACGGCGAACCCGCGGTCGATCCCTCGAGCGCGGACCGCGAATCCGTCGCCGATCCGGCGAACGCGGACGAGGACGCGCTTCCCGCTGGATCCGACGCCGCCGGGCCGCGATAAGGTGGGGCCGCGCCCCGCGCGCGATGCCCGACATGCCTCACGACTCGGCTCAAGACTCGCCTTACGGCTCGCCCGACGACCCCGCGCGGGATCCCGGCGCCTCGCCGCGCCCCGGCGTGTGGACGGTCGGCGAGCTCAGCGCGCGCCTGAAACACTTACTGGGCGGCCTCGGGCGCATCGCGGTCGAGGGCGAGGTCAGCGGCCTGAAGCGCCCGGCGTCCGGCCACCTGTACTTCGACCTGAAGGACAAGTCGCGCGGGGTGGAAGCGGTGGTGCACTGCGCGATCTGGCGGAGCCAGGTGGCGCGCGCCACGAGGTCGCCGCTGGAGGAGGGCGCGAAGGTCGTCGCCCACGGCCGCCTGGACCTCTACGCGCCGCGCGGCAACTACACCTTGATCGTCGACCGCGTCGAGCCGCGCGGCATCGGCGCGCTGCTGGAACAACTCGAGCGCTTGAAGCGCGAGCTGGCCGAGAAGGGCTGGTTCGACCGCGCGCGCCCCTTGCCGCGCCTGCCGCAGGTCGTCGGCGTCGTGACGAGCCGCGACGGCGCCGCCTTCCAGGACGTGCTGCGCACGCGCAGCCTGCGCTGGCCGCTGTACCCCCTGCGCATCGCGCACACCGCGGTGCAGGGCCCGGGCGCGTCGGAGAAGATCGCCGACGCGATCCGCCGCCTGGACGCGTCCGGCGTCGACGTGATCGTCGTGTGCCGCGGCGGCGGTTCGCTGGAGGACCTGTGGGCGTTCAACGAGCTGCCGGTCGCGCGCGCGATCCACGACGCGTCCGTGCCGGTCGTCAGCGGCGTGGGTCACGAGACGGACCTCACGCTGTGCGACCTGGTCGCCGACCACCGCGCGCACACGCCGACGGACGCGGCGCAGCGGGTGATCCCGGAGCGGCGCGCGCTCGAGGACGCGCTGGAGCGCCAAGCCCAGTACCTGCTGGACGCCGTCGACCGCGCGCTGGAGCGGCGCGAGGACCGGCTGGCCCGCGTCGCGAACGCGCGCGTGTTGCGCGACCCGCGCTGGATCACCGGCGACCGCGCCGAGGCGTTGCGGCGCCTGGGCGAGCGCCTCGCGCGCGCGGGCCGCGGCGCGTCGGAACGCGCGACGATGCGCCTCGACCACGCGGGGTCGCGCTTGACCGGCCACAAGCCCGCGGCGCAGCTCGAGCGCGCGGCCGCCCGGATCGCGGACCTCGGCCGGCGCCTCGCGGGCCCGCCCGCTCGACGATTGGAGGCGACCGAGTCGCGCGTGGCGCTGGCGGCGCGCGCGCTGTCGTCCACCTCGCCGTTCGCGGTGCTGGACCGCGGCTACTCGTTGACCGAGGACGCGTCCGGCGCGCTGGTGCGCGACGCGGCCCAGCTCGCCGAGGGCGCGACGATCACCACGCGCTTCGCACGCGGCGCGGCGACCTCGCGCGTCGAGTCCGTGCAGCCGGGCGAGGCGCAACGCGAGGTCGACGACGCGCCTCCGGGAGAGGGCGCGTGATCGACGCGAGCTCCGTCCACGCCGTCGTCGTGAACTGGAACGGCGGCGACGGCAACCTCGCCTGCGTCGCGAGCCTGCTGGCGCAAGGCATCGCGCCCGAGCGCCTGCACTTCGTCGAC
>JAUHYB010000146.1 GCA_030426745.1 bacterium | reverse complement strand
GGCGCACGCGGGACGAGGAGCTCGCCGGCCTGCTGCACGCGTTCTACCGCGACGAGCTGCGCAACGTCGCGCTCCTGCGCGAGCTGATGCGCGACCTGGGCGGGCGCCCGCGCCGCGGCAGCATGCGACGCGCGGTGGCGGCGCGCCTCTTGTCGGCCAGCGCGCGGCTGTACGGCCCGCGGTTCGCGCTGCGCGTCTGCATGGAGGCGGAGCGGTCGGTGTCGCGCTGGTACACGCGGTACGCGAACGTGCTGGCTCGCATCGGCGAGCTGGACGCCGCGCGGCGCTGCGTCGAGCTGTCGACGCGCAAGTGGAACCACGCGACCGCGCTGCAGGCGTGGGTCGAGTGGATCGAGTAGGGGCGCCACGCCGCACCCCCGGCGGGAGGCCGGACCGACGCGCTTCGCTCCCCGCCGGCGCGGGCGTATCGTGGCGGCATGTGGATCCGCACGATCAGCGAGTCTGAGGCGACCGGCAAGCTCGCCGGCCTGTACGAGGCCGCGCGCCGCCGCGCCGGTCGCGTGTTCCAGATCCTCCGCACGATGAGCCTGGCGCCCCGCGTGCTGGAGGCGTCGATGGGGCTCTACCGCGAGGTCATGTTCGACGCGGACGGCCTGTCGCGCGCGGACGCCGAGATGCTGGCGGTCGTGACCTCGAAGACGAACGACTGCTTCTACTGAACGCGCGCGCACTCCTGGGACCTCCGTGCCGAGCTCCCCGACGAAATGGACGAGGCCGCGCGGGAGCGGCTGGTGGAGGCGGTGCAGCAGGACTGGCGCACCGCGGACCTGACGCCGGCGCAGCGCGCGCTGTGCGCCTTCGCCGAGAAGCTGACCCGCGAACCGGCGCGCATGCAGGAAGCGGACGTGCAGGCGTTGCGCGACGCGGGCTGGGACGACGTGCGGATCCACAGCGCGATCCAGGTCGTCGCCTACTTCAACTACATCAACCGCGTGGCGGACGCGGTGAACGTGGACCTGGAGCCGGAGATGCGCGGCGAGTGAAGGCGCGGAGCCGGGCTCGTTCGTTCACCGCCCCCCCTACGCGACGACGCGCCGGCCGAGTCGTCGCGTGGAGGGGGGGCGGTGAACGAACGAGCCCGGCTCCGCACCTTCACTCGCGCAGCGTCACGACGCGGTCGGCGGCGACGTCCGCGTACGTCGACACCTCGCCCGACGGCCAGTGCACGGTCAGCTCGTCGACGGCCGCGCACTCGCCCAGGCCCAGGTGCAGCTCGGGCGGGTTGCCCGTCAGGTACCCCGTCCCCGCGCGCAGCGTCGCCACGAACCGCCGCTCGCCGCAGCGAGCTTCCACCCGCGCGCCGATCGCGTGCGTGTTGCCGTTCGCGCCGCGCAGGCGCAGCACCAGCCAATTGCCCCGCGTCGCCCCGCGGTTCCGCAACAGCTGCGCGCGGCTGTTGTTCGCCGTGACGAACAGGTCGAGCCGTCCGTCCTGGTCGTAGTCGCACGCCACCGCGCCGCGCGAGGGCAGCGCCTCGGCGCTCGCGACGCCCGCCTCGTCGAACGCCGCGCGGAAGCGCCCGCGCCCGTCGTTGACGAAGAAGTGGTTCGGCTGGCCGACGCAGATCCCGGTGCTCTCGTAGTCGGGGCTGGTGTAGCCGTTCGCGACGAAGAGGTCGAGGTCGCCGTCGTTGTCCGCGTCGAACAGCTCGCAGCCCCAGCTGGTCACGCCGATCCCCGCCGGCCCCAGCCGCGCTTGCACCGTGTGGTCCGCGAAGGTCCCCGTGTGCAGCTTGCGCCCCGCGCGGTTGATCAGGTTGTTCCGGTACAGCGCGTTCGCCTCGAGCTGCCAGTTGGTCAGGAACAGGTCCTCGTCGCCGTCGCGGTCGACGTCGCCGACGGCCAGCCCCATGCCGCCGCGCGGGTCGTCGAGCCCGACGAGGAAGGTGACGTCACGGAACGTCCCGTCGCCCTCGTTGCGGTACAGCACGTTGAAGCTGACGTCGTTCGCCACGTACAGGTCGTCGTCGCCGTCCTGGTCGAAGTCCCAGAAGATCGCCTGCATCCCGCGGCCCTGCACGTCGAGCAGCCCGAGGTCCTCGGTGACGTCCGTGAACACGCGCGCGCCGTCCTCGCGGACGTCGTTGCGCAGGAAAACGTTGCGCTGCCCGGGGAAGGCGAACGGCAGCATCGCGACCGGGTCCTCCCGCGAGTAGCGCTCGATCTCGTCCGCCGGCGGCATCTTCGACTCGTCGTAGTCGAGGTAGCTGGTGACGTACAGGTCGAGGTCGCCGTCCCCGTCGTAGTCCGACGCCGCGACGCCGGCGGACCACAGGTCGAGGTCCGGGATCACGTCGTCGCCCGCGCGCGTGAACACGCCCGCGCCGTCGTTCCAGTACAGGACGTCCTTCCCGTAGTTCGCGACGTACAGGTCGAGGTCGCCGTCCGAGTCGAGGTCGCAGAACAGCGCGCCCATCCCCGCGCCCCGGTCGCCGGTGCCCGACGCGTCGGTGACGTCCGTGAACGTCCCGTCGCCGTCGTTCTTGTACAGCCGGTTGCGCGGCGCGACCGACCCTTCGCGCCCGCCGCCCTGCACGACGTAGAGGTCGACGAAGCCGTCGCCGTCCACGTCGCCCCACGCCGCGCCGGGGCCCATGGTGGGGCGGATGTCGAGTTGTTGCGCGGGACCTTCGAGGTGCGACAGCGCGACGCCCGCGCGCGGCGCGACGTCGATGAAGCGCGCGCGCGCGTCCTCGTCGCGCGACGGGCGTCCCCACACGGCGAAGCGGCGGTCCGCCTCGCGGGTCGCGGCGTCGAGGTCGGGCGCGTCGGACCGCGCGCCGTCGAAGTCGAACCGCAGGGTGACGAGCCACGTGCGCGTCGCGCCCTGCGCGGGCGGCGCGACGCGCGGCAGGCGCAACTCCAGCAGGCGGTCGGGGCGCGGCGTCCAGTCGAGCGGCGTCGCGACGTCGCCGACCGCGTCGCCGGCGAACGCGAGGTCTTCCGACAGCGCGACGTCGGCGCAGGTCGCGCCCTCGACCGACACGACGCCCTCCAGCGGCCGCGCGCGCGCGAGCAGCAGGCGGTCGACGCCGCTCGGCGCGCGCACCAGGCGGTCGTCGCCGACGACGCGCTGCGCGTCGAGCGGCTGGCGCAGCGCGGGGTGGTCCGCGCACGGGCCTCCGGCCGCGTCGCCGAAGGCGAAGACCCCGCGCGCTTCCCCGGCGGCGAGCCGCACGCTGGGAGACGACGTCGACGCGCCCGCGAGCACCTCGCCGTCGTCAGCGCCGGGCGCCGCGACGCGCGCGGGGCCCCCCGCGGCGTGGAAGCGCGCGCCGTCCAGGTACGCGAGCTCCGGCAGCGCGCTGCGCCCGGTCGCGGCGTCCCACGCGTCGAGCGGCAACCCGACGTCCTCGAGCAGCACCGCTTCCGGCCCGCGCGGCTGCGCGACGCGCGCGACCAGCGCGTCCGGCGCGTGGTCGACGTAGGCCAAGTCGACCGCCGAGACCGGCAGGGATCCGGTGCTCCACAGGTACAGCCGGTCCGAACCCGGCGCCAGCCGCGCGACGAGCTCGGAGTCCGACAGCTCCGGCAACACGACGGTCGCGGTCCAGGGATCCTCGTACCCCGCGATCACCGACACGTGCGCCGCGTGGCGCAGCGCGCCGGTCGCGTGGTCCTCGACCAGGACGGCGAGCGCGGGCGCGCACTCCTCGGCGGTCGGCGCGTCCGGTCGCGCGTCGCCCTGGAACGGCGAGAGGAACAGCGGGAGGGCGGTGAAGAGTCGCAGCATCATCGGTCGTCTCGTGCGCGGATCGCGGCGCGGGTCACGGCGCGCGGCGCGACGCCCGCGCCGTCGACGCGCCGCCGCGGCGGAACGTCTCGCCACCATGCGAGAACGCCCCGCCCGCGTCGAGTGCGCGGGCGGGGCGTTCTCGAGGAACGCGCGACGTTCAGACGCCGGCGGCCTTGGCGGTGAGCTTCAGGTCGCGGATGTCGTCGACGGCGAAGTCGACCGAGAGTTCCTGCTCGATGTTGATCAAGCGCCCGGTCCCCTTGAAAGGGTTGAAGATCAATGCGCCCTGGATGACGCGACCGTCCTTGAAGTGCATCACGACCTTGTCGGCCGTCTGCGCGTTCAGGAGCATGTCGTAGATCTTCTCGGGGACCAGTTCCCGGCTCTTCTTGGGGGTGCTCATCAGGTTTGGGGACCTTCCGGCTGCGGGGGGGATGCTACGAGAGAGTTGCCGTGGGATGGGGGAGGAAGGCCTCGAGGTCGCGGACGAGCAAGCTCGACCACGTCTCGAAGTCCGCGCCCTCTGCGAGCAGGGAGCGCAGGGACGACGGGGTGCGGAGCTCGCCTTCGAGCTGATCCGTCTCGCGGATCGACACCGGTCCGTCGATGGTGACGACGTTCACGAGGCCCAGGTGGACGGCGCCCACCGGGTTCGAGTCGTCGTTCAGGATGCCGACCGCGCGCACCGAGGCGATGCGGTCGAACGCGAGCTCTTCGGCCAGCTCGCGGTGCGTCGCCGCTGCGAGGAGGCCGTCGCGGCCTCCGTCGGCGTCGCACGGGTTGATGTGTCCGCCCACGCCGATCGACAGCTTGTCGTGGAGGCGCGATTCGCCGCCCTTCGACAGGCGCTTCAGGAGCAGGACCTCGCCGCCCGCCACGACGACGCCGTAGGGGATGATCTGCTTCAGGTGCGGCGAGCGCTCCGCGTAGTCGCGCTCGACGAAGAAGCCGTGCTCCAGGATCGTGCGCTCGAACGCCTCGCGTCCGATGCGGTCGGCGCTCCAGGAGTCTCCGCTCGCGGGGTCCGCGTCACCGAAGGCGACGAGGCCGTGCGGGTAGAAGCTGGGCAACAGCGACTCCCGAGGGACGACGAACACGAACTCCATGGGCGCGGTGGGCCTTGGGAAGGCGGTGCGCACGGGACGCGTCGCGGGGATGGCGACGTGACCTGTGGGCGGGGATCAGGAGGATGACGCGGGCGTGAATCGGCGGTGAACGACCGCGCCGGCGGCGGCGAGTCCGGATCGTAGCAGGGACCCCCGGGGTGTCAAGATCCTGAGGGTATGCCCCCTGATGGCCACAACATCTGGTGGTTCGCGATCCGTCAAGTCGTAGATGGCGGCTCGCCCCGAGGGGAGGTACGAGTGGGCCGGTAAGCCGGGTTCTGTGACCTCGTCGACGGAGCCGACGAGGCGACGATCATTTCTCTGGGACCGCGCTCGCGCGCGGCCTCGAACGACCTACCCGGGGAGCCTCGACGCGAGTCGTCGCCGCTGCGCTCCCCCTATTCGGTCTTTCTCCGGGTGGGGTTTACCCTGCCGTCCTCGTCGCCGAGGACGCGGTGCGCTCTTACCGCACCCTTTCACCCTTGCCGCCCCGCCGGAGCGGGGGTTGGCGGTCTGCTCTCTGTGGCACTTTCCCTGGCCTCGCGGCCGGTTGCCGTTAGCAACCACCCTGACTCGCGGAGCCCGGACTTTCCTCCCCGCGCGCCCGTGAGGACGCGTGGAGCGATCGCCTGGCCCACTCGTACGCGCGCGAGTGTAGCACGCACGTCCCGCGCCGGTAGGATCCCCCTCCCATGAAGCGACCGAACCTCCTCGGATTCGCGGCGTGCGCGGTGCTCTGCGCCGGCGTCGCCGCTCGCCCGCTCCCCGCTGCTCCGACCCACGCGACGTCGATCGCGTCGTCGTCCGCGAAGACGCAGGACGTCGAGTCGCTCGCGAAGGCGCTCTCGCGCGCCGGCGTCAGCGGCGACCTCGACAAGCGCAAGGCCGCGCTGGACGCGCTCGTCGCGACCGCCGACGCCGACGCGATGCCGCCGATCTCCAAGGAGTTCGCGCGCGTCACGCTGCGCCTGCGCAAGGCGCGCGACGAGGCCTTCCAGACGCGCTACAGCATCGACCGCAAGGAACAGCTCGTCGACTCGCTCGAGAAGCGCTTCGAGAACGACAGCTCGCTCGAGGCGTCGCTGGAGGCGCAGCGCGACAAGCTGGAGTCGCTGCGCAAGAAGCTGGAGCGCGCCGAGGAGGAGATCGCCGAGTACGACCCGTGGCGCGACGCGCTGGTCGAGGGGACGGTGGCGCTGCGCGGCGCGCTGTCCAGCTCGAAGCAGAAGGCGCTCGAGCGCGACGCGTGGAAGGCGCTGGAGGACGACGAGCTGCGCGCCGAGGACCGCCTCGCGTGGATCGACCTCCTGGGCTACGTCGGCACGGACGGCACCGCGATCAGCATGCAGGCGCTGATCGAGGACCTGAACAAGGAGTCGGCCAAGCTGAAGAAGAAGCTGCCCAAGCTGATGGCCGACACGCGCAAGATGGAAGCGCGCTTGCAGAAGGAGGCGCGCGAGAACAACGGCGGCACCTTCCAGTCCACCGGCGAGCAGTACATGCGCGTCAAGGCCGAGGCGACGGCGATGCAGGCCGCGATCCTGCAGCTGTCGTACCTGTGCGACGCGGCGGCGGAGGCGGGCGGGCGCGCGCTCGCGCGCGAGGAGGGCACGGTCCTCGAGAAGTCCGTCGACAAGCTGGTCAAGTCGCAGAAGCGCGCGAAGGACGGGTCGCGCAACGACACGATCGCGCTGCTGGGGTACGCGCAGAGCCCGGCGGTCAACTCGGCGCTGTTCGAGCAGCTCGTCGAGGAGAAGGACGCCGCCGCGCGCGCCGCGATGGTCGACGCGCTGGCCGCGGCCGGCGACGAGACGTGGGTGCCGTACGGCATCGCGTCGCTGCTCGCCGACGAGTCGTGGTACGTGAAGCGCAGCACCGCGCAGGCGCTCGCGAAGCTGCGCGTGCGCGACGCGATCCCGGCGCTGATCGACGGCATGGAGCGCGAGGTCGGCCGCACGAAGACGGACTACCAGGAGGCGCTCTCCTCGCTGACCGGGCAGAACTACCGCTCGAACGTGCCGCTGTGGCGCCGCTGGTGGCAGGAGAACGAGGAGAGCTTCGAGGTGCCGCCGCTGGCCGAGATCGAGGCGCAGGCGAGCGAGGAGGCGAAGGAGGCGATGGGCCTGACCTTCTTCGGCATCCGCACCGACTCCGAGCGCGTGCTGTTCGTGCTCGACCTGTCGGGGTCGATGAACTACTCGATGGTGCCGCGCGACAACCCCGACGACGACGTGGGCGGCGGGCGCCAGCCCGACATGCCGAAGGACGGCGAGCAGTCGCGCTTGAAGGCCGCCAAGGACGCGATGAAGCGCGCGCTGGGCGGCATCGGCGACGGCGCCGTCTTCAACGTGATCTTCTACGCCAGCGACGTGTGGTCGTGGCAGGACGAGCTGCTGGAGATGAACGGCGAGACGCGCTCCGAGGCGATGCGCTACGTCGAGGACCTGGACGCCGTCGGCGGGACGAACATCTACGGCGCGCTGGCGCAGGCGTTCGACATGGCCGGCGCCGAGTCCGGCGACGAGTGGGCCGCGCCGAAGATCGACACGATCTTCTTCCTGTCCGACGGGCGCCCGTCGGTCGGCCTGACGACCGACCCCGAGGAGATCCTGGCGTACGTCCGCGACCGCAACCAGTCGGCCGGCATCGTCATCCACACGATCGGCCTGTCGGGCGCGCAGGACGCGTACCTGATGCGCAGCCTCGCGGAGCAACACGGCGGCACCTACGTCGCGCGCTAGGGGACACCGGATGACGAAGCGAGAAGCGGTCCACACCTTCCTCGAGCTGCGGGAGTCCGACGAGACCGGTGAGGTCGGCGCGGGGCTGTCGCACTCCTCCGAGGGCCTCGTGCTGTTCCACGTCGCGGAGGTCGCGGCCGACGGCGAGCCGCGCGGCGTCGTGACGATCGTGCACGACGCCGGCGAGCACGGCGGGCGCTACCACGCGCTGGCCGAGGTGCTCGCCGACCGCGGCTGGGCCGTGGCGCTGCCGGACCTGCGCGGTCACGGCAAGAGCGAGGGCGAGCGCGGGCACTCCGCGGGCCTGCGCGAGGTGCAGCGCGACCTGGACGAGGTGCAGAACCACCTGGCGTACCGCTTGCCGGACGCGCCGAAGGTGCTGCTGGGCGTCGGGCTCGGCGCGGCCTACGCCGCGAGCTACGCCGCCGCGGATCCGGGTCGCCTCGCCGCGCTCGTGCTGGCGGCGCCGCTGGTCGAGCCGAGCTTCCAGGACCCGCCGGCGCGCAAGGGCCTGTCGAAGTTCTTCGGCAAGGAGCTGCCGACCGACGTCGGCGCGACCGGGTACAGCGCCGAGGCGCTGAGCGCCGACCCCGGCGTGCGCGCCGCGTGGACCGGTGACGACCTGGTGCACGCGCAGATGACGCGTCGCGCCGCGAGCGAGGCGCGCCGCGCGATCGCGGACCACGTCGCGGACGGCCCGCGCATCGACCTGCCGACGATGGTCGTGCAGGGAACGGACGACCGCATCGGATCGCCGGCGCGCGTGCGCGCGTGGCAGGGCCCGCGCGTGCACCTGGTGGAGGGCGCGGGACACGCGCTGTTCCACGAGCCGACCGCGAGCGCGACCTGCGCGACGGTCGCGGACTGGCTGGACGAGACGCTGGCGTAACCACCACGCGGGAGGGCGTCGACAGGAATACGGTGCCAGGCACCTTCCTCCGGAATAACGACCGACGGGTGGGAAGCGCCT
>JAUHYB010000639.1 GCA_030426745.1 bacterium | reverse complement strand
TCGACGAGCCCATCGCGAACTCGTCCATGTTCGTCGCGCCGACGATCACCGCGTCGGCGGCGAGCAGGCGCTCGACGACGGTCGCGTCGTAGGGCGGCCGGTAGTCGGCGAGGATGCGGCTGGAGCAGTCGGTGACGCGACCGCGCCGGCAGAGGTTCGACTTCACCGCGACCGGCACGCCGAACAGCGCGCCGAGCGGAGCGCCGGACGCGCGCTTCGCGTCGAGCTCTTCCGCGCGCGCGCGGGCGTCGTCGGCCTCGACGGTCGTGAACGCGCGCACGTCGCCGTCGGCCGCGTCGATGCGCGCCAGGCATCCGTCGACCGCCTCGCGCACGGTGCCGCGGCCCTCGGCGAGCTCGTCGCGCAGCGCGCAGGCGTCGCGAACGGGCGCCGTGCTCAACCCTCGCCCCCGACCGTCTTCGGCACCGCGTAGAACTCGCCGTCGCGCGCGGGCGCGTTCGCGAGCGCCTCGTCCTGCGAGAGGCAGGGGCGCGGCTCGTCGCGGCGCAGCACGTCGCGCAGCGGCGCCGCGCCCTCGTCCTCGGCGTCGCCGAGGTCGGCGGCGGACAGCACCTGGAAGTGCTCCAGGATCCGCGCGAACTGCGGCGCCAGCCGCGCCGCTTCCTCGTCGGTGATCGACAGGCGCGCCAGCGCGGCGGTGCGTCGAACCAGGTCCTCGTCTTCGGCAGGCATGCGGCTTCCGCGGTCGGTGTCCAGGGGGACGGCGAGGCGCGGATTCTACGGGGCGCGGCGGGCCGAAGGAACGCGGCCGGGGCGTTCCGGGCGGGGGCGCGCATTCGCGACGCGGCGGGCCTTGCCCCGCCATCGGAGGGCGTCTAGGGTGACGCGCGATGCTGGCGACCCTCGTTTCCACCGCGCTCAACGTCGCGCCCGAAGGCGGCTTCGCGAACCCCGACTGGTCCGCGATCGGCCTCGTGCTCGCGATCGTGGGGTCGTTCCTGCTCGCGAACTCGATCCTGTTCCGCCACCCGCGGCAGCTGGTCAGCGAGCGGCTCGGGATCAAGCGCGAGGGCCTGCGCACGATCCGCGAGTACATCTTCCACCGCGTGCAGGTGAACCTGGGCTTCGGCTTCCTGCTGGGCGGCTTCGGCCTACAGCTCTACGGACACGCGTACCCGCCGCCGGTGGACGCGGAGCCGCACTTCCCGATCGTGTGGATCGGCGTCGTGGTCGTGCTCGCGGTCGTGTTGCTGTCGGTCAGCTGGTGGTGGTCGCTGTTCGCGTTCCGCCGCTACATGCGCGACCACTTCCGCACGCACCCGGTCGACTTCGAGGCGAACCTGCCGTTGGCGCGCGAGGTGGGTTCGGGCTGGCCTCGCTCGAGGACGACACGGTCCAGGCCTATCTCGTGCGCCTGCGCCGCGAGATCGGCAGCGCCCCGCCGACCCCGGGCGCCGCGCCGTCCGAACCGGCGGACGCGGACGACCTCGAAGAGGGCCTGGCGTAGCGGGAACGTACCGAGCCGGGCTCGTTCCTTCACCGGCACCACGACGCGCGGCGCGGCCCCGAGGGCCGCGCCGCGCGTCATGGTGCCGGTGAGGAAACGAGCCCGGCTCGGTACTTTCCCGCTCCTCGCGGCGAACCCGGCGCCGTCGTCGCGGTCTTTGCTGGCGTGGACGCTCGCACTCCCGACCCGTCGCCCCTCGCCGCCCTGATCGACGCGCTGCTCGACGCGTGGTACCCGCGCCGCTGCGCGCTGTGCGGCGCCGCGTGTCCGGGGGCGACCGCCTGCGCCGAGCACGCGCTGCCGCGCGTCGACCCGC
>JAUHYB010000638.1 GCA_030426745.1 bacterium | reverse complement strand
CGCGGAACTCGCGGCGGGAGCGCGCTCGGGCGCGGGGCTCGTCGTCGTCATGTCGGGACTCCCGGCGCTACATGCGCGCCGCTTCCTCCAGGTGGTGGCAGGCGACCGTGTGGCCGGGCGCGCCGTCGATCGGCGCCAGCGACGGCTCCTCCGCGGCGCAACGCTCCGTCGCGATCGGGCACCGCGTGCGGTAGCGGCAGCCGCTCGGGAAGTGGAACGCGCTGGGCACGATGCCCGGGATCGCGTACAGCCGCTCGCCGGGCCCCGCGAGGTCCGGCAGCGAACGCATCAAGCCGATCGTGTACGGGTGGCGCGGCTGCGCGTACAGGTCCTCGACGCTCGCGTACTCGACGACCTTGCCGGCGTACATCACCGCGACGTGGTGCGCGTTCTCCGCGACGACCGCCAGGTCGTGCGTGATGAGCAACACGCTCATCCCCTCGCGCTCCTGCAGCTCCTTGATCAGGTCCAGGATCTGCGCCTGGATCGTCACGTCCAGCGCCGTCGTCGGCTCGTCCGCGATCAAGAGCTGCGGGTTGCAGATCATCGCCATCGCGATCATCACGCGCTGGCGCATGCCGCCCGACAGCTGGTGCGGGTACTCGTCGACGCGCTTGTCGGGGCTGGGGATGCCGACCTTCTTCAGCATCTCGATCGCGCGCGCGCGCGCCGCGTCCTTGTCGAGCCCCTCGTGCAGCATCACGGTCTCCATGATCTGGTTCCCGACGGTGAACACCGGGTTCAGGGCCGTCATCGGCTCCTGGAAGATCATCGAGATGTCGTTGCCGCGGATCGCGCGCATGCGCTCCTCGGAGGCCTCGAGCAGGTTCTCGCCGCGGAACAGGATCTCGCCGCCCGCGAAGAAGCCGGGGGGCTGCGGGACGAGCTGCATGATCGAGAGGCTGGTCACGGACTTGCCGCACCCCGACTCCCCCACGATGCCCAGGGTCTCGCCCTCGAGCACCTTGTAGTTCACGCCGTCCACCGCGCGGGCGATGCCCTCGTCGCCGCGGAAGTGCGTGCGCAGGTCCTTCAGCTCCAGCAGCACGCGGCGCTCGCCGGCCTTCCCCGTCGTCGCCGTCGCCGCGCCCGCGTCCTTCGTCTTGGATTCGCTCATCGCCGGGACCTCACGCCGTCCGCTTCATCTTGGGGTCCACGGCGTCGCGGATCGCGTCGCCGACCTGGTTGTAGCAGGTGATCGTCACGAAGATCAGCAGGCCGGGGAAGACCTGCATCCACCAGAACTCGGGCGCCTTGGTCTCGTTGATCAGCGAGCCCCACGACGCCACCGGCGGCTGGATACCGAAGCCGAGGAACGACAGCGTCGACTCGGTCAGGATGCCCGACGCCACCGCGAAGGCGCCGGCGACCAGCGCGGGCGCGAACGCGTTCGGCAGGATGTGCTTGAAGATCGTGCGCCGCGACGAGAAGCCCAGCGCCTTGGCCGCGACGGCGAACTCCGCCTCGCGCAGGCGCAGGAACTCCGCGCGCACCAGGCGCGCGACGCCGGTCCAGCGGATCAGCGCGATGATCACGACGATCGAGAAGATCGGCGGCACGGTGTCCGGGTCGATGAACGCCGACACCATCAGGATCAGCGGGAACGCCGGGATGCACAGGAAGACCTCGATCAAGCGCGAGATCGCCAGGTCCACCCAGCCGCCGAAGTAGCCGGCGACGGCGCCCATCACGGTGCCGATCACCAGCAGCAGGCCGGCGGACAGCAAGCCGACCGTCAGGCTGACGCGGCCGCCCCACAGGAGGCGCGTCAACATGTCGCGGCC
>JAUHYB010000145.1 GCA_030426745.1 bacterium | reverse complement strand
GGCGCCGCGGGCGCCTGCCGCCGCCGATCGTGAGGCGGTGAAAAAACGAGCCCGGCTCGGTACTTTCCCCGCTCAGTAGCCGCCCGCGTGCCCGTCCTTGCGCGACTCGCTCGCGCCGGCCCAGGCGTCGCCCTCGCGCGCGACCGCCTGGTACCCGCCGTAGCCGCCGCCGGCGGCGACGCGCGCGCGGTGTCCCCGCGCGCGGAGCCCGTCGAGCGCCTCGGGCGCGAAGCCCGGCTCCAGCAGCACCTCGCCGCCGTCCCGCGCGCGGAAGCCGGTCGGCTCCGACGAGCCCTCGTGCCGCACGCGCGGCGCGTCGCCGGCCTCCTGCAGGTCCATCCCGTGGTCCAGCAGGTTCTGCAGGATCCACGCGTGCCCCTGCGGCTGCACGTCGCCGCCCATCACGCCGAACGCCATCCACGGCGCGCCGTCGCGCGTCGCGAAGGCCGGGATGATCGTGTGGAAGGGCCGCTTGCCCGGCGCGTAGCTGTTCGCGCGGCCGGGCGTGAGGTCGAAGAGCTGCCCGCGGTTCTGCAGGCCGAAGCCGAGCGCGGGCGGCGCGACGCCGGATCCCATCCCGCGGAAGTTGCTCTGGATCAGCGACAGCATGTCGCCGCGCTCGTCCGCGACCGACAGGTTGATCGTGTCGCCGACCGCGAGCGCGGCGGAGCCCGCCGCGGGGCGGTCGGTCGCGCGGTCCGCGCGGATCGTGCGCCGGCGCTCGTCCAGGTACGCGTCGTCGAGCAGCGCGTCCAGCGGCAGCTCCGCGAAGGCCGGGTCGCAGATCGCGCGCGCGCGGTCCTCGTACGCGAGCTTCTTGCACTCGACGAAGGCGTGCAGGTGGTGCACGCCGCCGAAGTCCGCGGCGTCGAACTCGAAGCCGTCCAGCAGCTTGACGAGCTGCAGCGCGGTCAGGCCCTGGCCCGGCGGCGGCAACTCGTGCAGCGTCGCGCCGCGGTAGCGCGCCGACAGCGGTTCCGTCCAGCGCGGGCGGAAGTCGGCCAGGTCGCTCGCCGCGAGCCGCCCGCCGTGTTCCGCCACGAAGCGCTCCAGCTCCTCCGCGATCCGCCCCGCGTAGAAGGCGTCGCGCCCGCCGGACGCCACGGCCTCGAGCGTCGCGGCCAGCGCCGGGTTGCGGAAGGTCTCGCCCGCGCGCGGCGCGCGCCCCTCCGGCGCGAAGACCGCGAGGAAGCCCGGCTGTTCCGCGAGCACGCGCACCGATCGCGCCCACTCGCCGGCGACCACCGGCGCGATCGGCGCGCCGTCGCGCGCGTACCCGATCGCCGGCGCGAGCACGTCGCCCAGCGGCAGCCGACCGTACGCCTCGTGCAGCGCGCACCAGCCGGCGACGCACCCCGGCACGCTGATCGGCAGCACGCCGTACGGCGGCAGCGCGTCGACCCCAAGCCCGGCGATCACGTCCGCGGTCAACGCGCGCGGCGAGGGGCCGCTGGACTCGAGGCCGACGAGGCGCGCGTCCTCGGCGCGCCACAGGATCGCGAACAGGTCGCCGCCCAGCCCGCAGCCGGTCGGCTCGACGACGCACTGGACCGCGTTCGCGGCGATCCCCGCGTCGACCGCGCCGCCGCCGGCGCGCAGGACCGCGAGCGCCGTCTGGGTGGCGAGGGGCTGGCTCGTCGCCGCGACGCCGTTCGGCGCGCGGACCGTCGAGCGGTGGCGGTGCGTCGTCCGCGGGGGGGCGCTCATGCGCCGAGTCTAGCCCGCGGTCCCCACCAGCCTTCACGCCGGAGCGTCCAATCGGCCGGCGACGACCGCCGACCGGGGGAGGACCACGGAGCGCGCCGCCCGGCGCGCGACGTTCCCCGGACGCAGCGCGCCGCCCGCGACGCGGAGTCGCGGGCGGCGCGTCGAGGCGGTCACCGCGCCGGCCGGTCCGCCGGCGCGGGCGACCACCGGGTCTACTCGAGCGTCAGCAGCATGCGCATGGCGCTCGGGTTCGTGCCCACCAGCACCGTGTCGCGCACGGTGAGGTGTCCCGCGGTCGACGGGTCGGACGACCCGTCGTCGAAGCCCAGCACGGCGAGGGTGCCGATGCCGCGGTGCAGGCTGTACACCGTCGTGCCGTCGGGCGTACCGGCCAGGGCGTAGGGGTTCGCGTGGAAGGCGAAGCTCTCGCGCGCCGTCAGCGTGCCGAGGTCCGCGTCGTAGAGCGCGCCGTCGCTCGCCCGCAGGTCGAACAGGTCGATGCGGCCGAAGCCGGCGCTCTGTCGCACCGCGACGTAGGCGTACAGGCCGCTCGGGTGGATCCACAGGTCGGTCGGCTCGTCGCCGGTGACCGAGCCGGGCGAGAGGGGCGTCAGGGTGCCCATGTCGCCGGAGACGACGTAGGGGGCCAGGTGGTCGGCCTTCTCGAGCGCGCTGTACACCATGCCGCCGGCCGGCGAGAACGCGAGGCTGGCCGGGCCGCCGGGCGCCGCGCCGCTGGGCGAACGCGCTTCGAGCGTGCCGTCGTGCGGGTCGATGGCGTACACGTCGATGCGACCGGAGTTGCCCGTCGTGCGGTTGCCCTGGATGGCGACGTACAGGTACTGGCCGCTCGGGTCGACGGCGACGGCCGTGCCGTTCGTGCCGGACGACTTCGTTTCGATGGGCGTGAGCCCGCCGTCCGATCCCACGCGGAAGGACTGCAGCCCCTCGTTGCCGCGCGTGATCACGTACAGGAAGCGGCCGGAGGGGTCGACGGTCATCGCGAACGGGCCGGGGTCGCACCCGCGCGCCGGGAGGAGCTCCGTGAACGTGCCGTCCGTGCCGACGCGGAAGCGCGAGATCGTCGCGCTGCCGGTGTTCGCGACGAACGCGAAGCGCCCGCGCGGGTCGACGGCGAGGCCGTTCGGGAAGTCACCCGTGGGGACGCTCGGCGGCAGCGACGTCAGCGCGCCGTCGCCCTCGATGCGCAGCACCGACACGTCGTCCGTGTCCGCGTTCGCGACGTACATGTGCGAGGCCGCCAGGTCGAGCGGGCCCTGGCCCGAGACCAGCGTCAGCGGGCCGGGCAGGCGGCGCGTGCGCACGCTGTTCTCCAGCGTGGCCGCGCCCGTCGCCGCGTGCAGCGTGACGCGCGTGCAGCTGTGCGTCTCCTCGTCGACGAGGTAGCCGAAGCGGCCGCCGGGCTCGATCGTGAAGCTCTCCGCGGGCTCCTCCGTCGCCACGCTCTCGGCGCGCGTCAGGTCGCCGGTCTCGGCGTCGATCGCGTAGCGCGTCAGCGTCTCCGAGCCTTCGTTCAGGACGTACAGGTTGCGCCCGTCGGGGTGCACGGTGACGTCCATCGGGCCGCTGTCCGGGGCGACGGGCATGCCCGCGCCGACCAGCGTCAGGTCGCCGGTGCCGGCCTCGGCCGTGAAGTGCGCCATCAGGCCGAGCTGGTCGAAGACCGCGTAGACGTGGCCGCCGAAGGGCGCGATCGCGAGGCCCGCGGTGCGCGGGGACCCGGGCGACAGCGCGTAGCTGGACGAGAAGCTCGGGGCGCTCGTCGCGGCGTCGATGGCGTAGCTCTCCAGCTTCGCCGTGCCGCGGTGCGTGAGGATCAGGAAGTCGCCGTCGGGCGAGACGTCGATGTCGCTGGGGGCGAGCGCCGTCGCGAGGCCGCCGCCGATCGCGCTCAGCGCGCCGGTGCCGGGGTCGATCGCGAAGCTCTGCAGGCGCGCGTCGCCGGCGGCGGCGACGTAGAGCGCCGCGCCCGCGGGGTGCATCGCCATGTGGTAGGGGCCGACGGCCAGCGCGAGCGTGTCGAGGTGCGTCAGCTCGCCGCTGTCCAGGTCGATCGAGTAGCTCGACAGGTCGCCGGAGCCGTCGTTCGCCGCGAAGCCGAAGCGCCCGTCCGGCGTCAGCACCAGCGCCTCGGGCTCGAGCTCCGCAGGGTCCTGCGCGACGAAGCCGCGGTGCTTCAGGTCGCCGTCCACGCCGTCGACGAGGTAGCGGCCGAAGACGCCCTCGTCCTGGTGGGTGACGAGCGCGAAGCGCACCGGCGGGGCGATGTCGATGACGACCTCGCCGCTGGTCGAGCCCGCGGCGTTCGTCGCCGTGACCGTGTAGCGCACGCGGCCGGGGGCCTCGGTGGGCACGCCGGTGATCGAGCCGTCCGCCTGCGACAGGGAGAGCCCCGCCGGCAGCGCCGGGTCGACGGACCAGCTCGCCACGTCGCCGACCACGGCCGGCGCGGGGATCGAGAGGAACGCGCCGGGCAGCACGAGGGAGACCCCGCTCTGGTAGGCGAGGCTGCCCGGGGCCGAGGGGCCAGCCGGGCCGGCGGGATCGGAGCCGCTTCCGCCGCAGCCGGAGCCCAGCAGGGCGCCGGTGAGCAGGAGGCCGCCGAGGAGCACGCGGGGCTCCGCGACGCGGCGGGCGTCGGCGTGAAGAGGTCGTTGAGTGCGGGTCATTCGGAGGCTTCCTCCAGCGAACGAAGCGCTGGATGCGGACTGCTGGGGCGGTGCTCTCCTCCCGAATGCGACGGATTGCGACATCCAAGTAGAGCCCAGGATTCCCCGGGCGTCAAACCGGCTGCGAACAATCTCCGTCGGGCCTCCTCCAAGGACCGTGAGAGGGGGTATCTCCCTTTGCGGGGCGGGTTTCGGGGCGCGCCCGAACTCTTCCAGTGCGGGGAGAGCGGCCCTACCATGGGTCCGTGCGGACGACGGGGACAGGGGACAAGATCCCGGAAATCGAGGTCGAACGGCTCCCGCCGAAGGGGGAATCCACGGACCGGGACGCCGGGTCCCCCGGAAGGACCTACGGCGAGCGCGCGCGGGACGCCCTGGACCCGGTGGCGGCGGGCGTCCTGGTCGACGTGCTCGACTTCCTGACCCGCGGCGCGCTCACCCCGCTGGGGCTGCTGCTGGGGGTGCCCCTGGGCTACTGGCTGGGCCGGCGGTCGGGGCTGACGCCGCGGCGCGCGCTGCTCCTCGGCCTCGGCATCGGGACCTACTGCGTGCTGCCGTTCACCGCCGTGCTGCCGGCGGGCACGCTGGTGGGCATGTACCTGCGCTTCTGGCGCGACTGATCCGGCGCCCTCCCGACCAGGGCGCGGAGCGAGCTCAGGCCCGCGCGCCGCGCTGCGCCTCGTCGAGCATGCGCGTCGCCAGCTCGCGCGCCTTCTTCACGCAGAGGTCGGAGTTGTCGTACTCGAACCGCCCGAAGCGGCCGAGCGGGATCAGGTCCTGCGACTCCATCCACGAGAAGATCGCGTCGCGGCGCGCGTGGTACTGCGCGTCGAAGACGACGTAGGCGTGGCGCACGGCGACGTGGTCGGTGAACAGCACCTCGTCCTTCGACAGCAGGCCCGCGTGCGCCATGCCCTCGACGACCTGGCGCTCGAGCTCGCCGTCCGGCGGGCCCGCCGCGCCGCGCGTCGTCACCTCGCACAGGAAGGACGTCTTGCCCTCCGGCGCCATGCGCGGCGAGTAGTTCGACATGTACGTGACGCGGTTCGCCGGGCCCTGCACCTCGTGGGGCAGGTAGATCCACGACAGGTTCGGGTGCTCGGGCCGGTCGAGCGCGACGAGGTAGGAGACGAGGCCGTTGTACTCGAGCGTGCGCATCGCGTGGCGCACCTCGTCCGGGCACTCGACCAGCAGGTCCGGCAGGTCGGTCAGCGCCAGGGTGCTGACGACGCGGTCGAAGTCCTCGCCGTTCACGCGCCAGCCGTCCGCCGTGCGGGCGACCTCGCGCACGGGCGTCGAGAGGCGCACGCGGTCCAGCACCGCGGAGCCGATCCCGTCGCTGATCGCCTGGAAGCCGCCTTCGAGCGGGTACCAGAAGATCGCCTGGTGCGTGTAGCCCTCGGTCTCGATGCCGATCGACGCCTTCAACACGTCCTCGACCGGCGCGTCGGGCACGCGGCCCGCGACCCAGTCGCTGGTCAGGAAGTCGAGGTCGCGCTTCCAGATCTTCGCGTTGTAGGGGTCCATGAAGTGCTTCGCGATCCCGTCGCCGAAGCGCCACTGCACCCACTTGCCGAACTCCGGCGGCGCCGTCGGGGCGCCGGGCAGCTGCCGCGCGTGCCAGGCCTCGACGTAGCCCTTCAGGCAGTCGAAGTTCGCCTGCTTCGGCAGGTCGCCGAGCCCGTTCTCGAAGGGGTAGCGCACCCAGCGATCCTCGAAGCGGATGCGCGTGTTGCGGTCGCGCGTCACGAACGCGTCCTCGCCGCCGGCGCAGTCCTTCATCCAGCGGATCGTGTCCTTGTCCTTGCCGTACAGGATGTGGCCGCCCGCGACGTCGTAGGTGAAGCCGTCGACCGTCTTCGAGCGGCAGAGGCCGCCGACCTCGCTCGCCGACTCGAACAGGTGGACGTCGGCGGCGTCGAGGCCGCCCTCGACGAGGGCACGGGCGAGGCTGAGGCCGGAGATTCCGGCGCCGAGGATCGCGGTCTTCACGGAGGCTGGGGGGGAGGGAGTCGCGGCGGGCGGGGGGCCCGAATCCTATCGTCCGCCGCGCGGTGGCGGGTGAAGCGGGCGTGGATCGCGCGCCTCGACAGGAATACGGTGCCAGGCACCTTCCTCCGGAACAGCGCCCCACGGTCGGGATCCGCCGCGGACGGGTCCCGACCGTGGGGCGCTGTTCCGGAGGAAGGTGCCTGGCACCGTATTCCTGTCGAGGCGTCAGCGCTCGCGCACCAGGACGTCCCGGGGCAACCCGGCGCGCGCCAGCGCGGGGGCGGCGTCGGCCAGCCAGCGGCGGCCGTCGGTGGTGTAGCCGGCGGTCGGCGCGAGGTCCGGCTGCAGCGCGGTGAACCAGCGGTTGAACGCGCCCATGGCGGTCTCGCGGGCGTACTTGGCGAGGCAGCTCGCCAGCGCGACGGGCAGCGCGCCCGACTCGGCGCGCTCCTCGAAGCACACCTCCATCTCGCGCTCGGCCGTGACCAGCCGGTAGACGCTGCGGCCCGGTCCCTCGCCCAGGCACGCGAAGTCGGCGCCGGGGAACGCCTGCAGCAGCGGCGCGGCGTAGTGCGCGCGCCCGCCCTGGCGGTCGACGAAGACCACGAGCCCGCGCTCCGCGTGCGCCTCCCACAGGTGCACGAGCAGCTCCTCGAGCACGCCCCACACCGTCTTCGACTTGTTGTGCGTCTCGGCGTACGAGCGGTTCAACTCGCCGGCGGGCACGACGCGCGCGACGCCGGAGAGGAAGCGCAGGTTCGCCGCGTCGAGCGCGCGCTCCAGCCGCCCGGCGTGCAGGCGCAAGAGGCCCTCGTCGGCCCACTGCGGCAGGCGCGCGGGCAGCTCCGCGTACCACGGGTGGCGCGCGAGGTCGCGCGGGTCGGCGGCCGGCTCGCCCGCGGCGCCGCGCACGAGGTCCGCGCCCGTCTCCGGCGCGCCGTCCGGGCGCTGCGCCAGGAACGCGAGCACCGTCGATTCCAGCCGCGCCGCGCCGCGCGGGTTGCGCGTGAACACGCGCTTCGAGTCGGCGACGACCAGCCGGTCGCGGTCGCGCTTCAGGTCGCGCGTGACCGCGCCGTCCAGCCGGTCCCACAGGTCGCCGCGCACCGCCGCGGCGTCGTCGCTCGCGAAGACCGACGCGCCGAAGGTCAGCGGCCCCAGCAGGGGACCGAGCCCGGCTTCGTCGATCCCCGCGACGACGCGCGCCTTCACGCGGCGGGTTCCTGCGACGCCTGCGCGGCTCGCGCGTCGACGACCGGCGCGTCGCGGCGCTCGCGGAAGCGCCACAGGAGGAACGCCGAGCCGGCGAAGCCGACGATCGAGATCAGCTGCGAGGTCGACAGCGTGTCGTCGAACCACAGGCCGCGGATGCGGTCGCCGCGGAAGGCCTCGATCACGAAGCGGCCGATCGAGTAGAGGAACACGAGCCACAGCGTGACCTGGCCCGCGTAGCGCCGGCGCAGCAGGATGCGGTACGACACGATCGCCAGCAGCAGCGCGTTCAACGACATCCAGATCTGCGTCGCCCACAGCACCTGCCCCGCGTTCTCCGCGCCGAACAGGCTGCCGTCCGGCAAGGGATCGGGCACGGTGACGGTGATCGGGAAGGGCAGCGAGGCGTACGCCTCCGGCACGATGCTGCCGTGGTCGTCGCCGACCATCAGGCAACCGACGCGGCCGATCGCCTGGCCGAAGAAGCCGGCGACGAGGCCCATGTCGAGGCCGTGGACCCAGCGGATGCCCTCGCGCTTCGCGGCGACGATGCCCAGGCCGATGCCGCCGACGAGGCCGCCGTACATCACCAGGCCGCCCTGCCAGAAGTAGAGCATCGTCCAGGGCTCGTCGAGGTACGCCTGGCCGGTGTCGGAGCCGCGCAGGACCTCGACGACCACGTACATGATCCGCGCGCCGCCGAAGACGCCGACGAGGATCCACATGATCGTCCGCGCGTAGCGGTCGGGGTCGTGCTGGGGGTCGTCGCCGAAGCGGCCGGCGAAGCGCTGCAGGAGGTGCGCGCCCAGCAGGAAGCCCGTGGCGACGAGCAGGCCGAACGTGCGCAGGTGGAACGGGTCGTCCGACCAGGGCAGAGGGATGCTGAAGAGGTACGGGTGCATGGCGGTCTCCGGGCGGGGGATTGTAGGGGCCGCGCCCGGCGGGATCCGCGCCCGCGTCGCGACTTGTCGGCGCGCGGGCTTCCGGCGACCGGCGCGCGCCG
>JAUHYB010000144.1 GCA_030426745.1 bacterium | reverse complement strand
AGCGTCGAGTTCCTGCCGAGCGAGGTCACGAACAGCCCGATCGTCGACACGGACCACGTGGTGAAGGGCTTCTTCGCGCTGACCTACGTGATCTGACGCGCGCTCAGCCCCGCAGGCTCTCCATCGGCCGGGTCGTCAGCGCGCGCACCGACGCGGCCAGGCCGGACAGCGTCGCCATCACGCCGGTCACCACCGCCGCGATCGGCACGACCGACCACGCGACCTCGCCGTCGACGTCCGCGATGTAGCGCAGGAAGCTCTCCGACAGCGCCACCGCGCCCGCCGCGCCCAGCGTGCCCGCGACCACGCCGACCAGCGCGTACTCGAACGCGAACAGCCGCGTCACGCCGCCGCGCGTCACGCCGAGCGTCTTCAACAGCGCCGCCTCGCGCGTGCGGCGCAACGCGGACGTCCCCACCGCGCCGGCCAGGATCACCAGGCCCGCGACGATCGTGAAGCTGCCCAGCGAACGGATCGCGAACGCCAGCCGGTCGAGCACGCCGGCCAGCTTCTCCAGGATCGGCCGCACGCGCAGCATCGTCACGTTCGGGTAGTCGCCGGCCAGCGCGTTCTGCAGCGCGAACTCGGCCTCGACCGGCTCGACGCGCGCGGCGGCCAGCCGGAAGTGCGGCGCGTCCTCCAGGTAGCCGGGCTCGACGACCAGGAAGAAGTTGATCTCGAAGCTCTGCCAGTCGACCTCGCGCAGGCTCGTCACCGTGAACTCGAACGGGACGCCCTGCACCTCCATCTCCAGCACCGCGCCCAGCCCGACGCCGAGGTCCTCGGCGAACTCGCGCTCCAGGCTGACCTCGGCGCGCTCGGGGTCGGTCCACAGCGCGCCCTCGATCAACCGGTTGCTGTCGGGCAGCGCGTCCAGGAACGTCAACCGCTGCTCGCGCGTGAACACCCACGACGCGCGGCCGGCGTCGCGGCTCTCGCGCGCCAGGTCCTTCACGTCGCGGCCGTCGATCGCGCGCAGCCGCGACATCACGACGGGCACCGCGGACAGCGACTGCGCGTCGCGTCGCTCCAGCTCCGCGCGCACGCCCGGCCACTGGTCGGGCTGCACGTCGACCAGGAACACGCTGGGCGCGTCCTGCGGCAAGGCGCTGCGCAGCGCGTGGCTCAGGCGCGACTCGACGACCCACATCGACACGACGACCATCACGCCGATGCCCAGCGCGACGACGGCGCCGGCCGTGCCCGCGCCCGGTCGTGCCAGCGCCGCCAGGCCGTGCTCCGCGTACGGGCCGAAGCGCCCGCGCGGCAAGCGCGACGCGCCGCGCGACACGAGGTTCGCCGCGCCGTACAAGAGCGCGCCCAGCAGCAAGAGGCCCAGGCTGAACGCGATCGCCGGTATCCACTCGCCGCCCTGCACGCGCGCGCTGACCAGCACGCCGACGAACAGCGCGACCGGACCGCCCCACCGCACGACGCGCGGGACGGACAGCGGCGCGGCCTCCGCGCGCAGCACGGCGGCCGGCGGCACGCTCCACACGGCGGCCAGCGGCGGCAGGCTGAACAGGATCGCGACGACCAGCCCCAGGCCCACGCCGCGCGCGAACGGCGCCCAGTGGAACCCGCGGTCGGCGGTCTCCAGCAGGTCCGGCGCGTACGCCGAGACGACCGTCGGCAACAGCGAACCGACGACGCCGCCCAGCACGCACCCCGCGACCGCCAGCATCGCGACGTTGCCGAGGTACACCAGCGCGACCTCGCGCGCGCGGAAGCCCAGGCAACGCATGACCGCCACGCTGCGCGTGCGGCCGCTGAGCCACGCGCGCACGATCTGCGACACGCCGATCCCGCCCAGCAACAGCGACAGGAGCGCGACGAGGCCCAGGTAGTCCTCCACGCGATCCAGCCCGCGCCGCACGCTCGGCTGCGACTCGTAGTGGTGGCGCACGCCGACGTACGCGGACTCCGACAGCGTCGCTTCGAGCTCGTCCTCGAGCCGCTGCAGCTCGGGCTCGCCCGGGTCGCCCTCGACCGCGTACAGCGAGATGTAGCGCACGCGGCTCTTCTCGCCGAACAGGTTCGTGCGCGCCAAGCCGTCCGGGCCGACGAACACGCGCGGCCCCAGCGTCATGGCGAAGTCCATGCGGTCCGGCTCGTTCGTGACGAGCGCGGCGACCTCGAAGGCGGCGCCGCCCAGCATCAGGTCGTCGCCCACCGCGACGCCGAGCTCCGCGGCGAGCTCCGGCGCGACGAACACGCGGTCGTCGCCCAGGTCCGCGGCCGCGGCGGGCGGATCGACCTCCAGCGCGCCGTACAGCGGGTAGTTCGCGTCGACGACCTTCAGCTCGACCAGGCGGCTGCGCGCCGCGTCGTCCGCGACGCGCTCGGCGGGCAGCGCGGCCATCGCGCTCATCTCCACGACGTCCGCGCGGCGGTGCGGGCGGTCCGTGAAGAACTCGTCGACCGTGTCGGGCAGCGGGCGGCGCGCGGAGACGCGCAAGTCGCCGGCCAGCAGCTCGCGCGACTCGCCCGCCATGCCGCCGCGGATCGTCGCGACCAGCGTCGACACGCCGGTCACGGCCGCGACGCCGATCGACAGGCACAGCGTGAAGAACAGCAAGCGGCCGCGCGACGCCCGCGCCTCGCGCCACACGGCGCGCGCCAGGGCGCCCCAGCGCGTCGCCTCTCGATCCGCGGCCGTCATGCGCCCGCGACCGCGCCCTCCGGCGCGCCGGTGTCGCGGACGACGCGTCCGTCGAACAGGTGGATCTGGCGGTCCGCGCGGTCGGCGATCGCCTGGTCGTGCGTGACCAGCACCAGCGTCGTCCCGTGCTTCTCGCGCATGTCCAGCAGCAGTTGCAGGACGCGCTCGCCCGTCTCGTGGTCCAGGTTGCCGGTCGGCTCGTCCGCCAACAGCAACGCGGGCCGCGGCGCGAACGCGCGGGCGACGGCGACGCGCTGCTGCTCGCCGCCGGAGAGCTGCGCGGGGTAGTGGTGCACGCGGTCGGCCAGCCCGACCTCGGCCAGGACCTCCGCCGCGCGTTCGCGCGCGCCCTCGAAGCCGGTCAGCTCCAGCGGCATCGACACGTTCTCGAGCGCGGTCAGGTTCCCCAGCAGCTGGAAGCTCTGGAAGACGAAGCCGACGCGCGCGCGCCGCAGCAGCGCCAGGTCGTCCTCGCCGAGCGCCTCCAGCGCGCGGCCCTCGAAGCGCACCGACCCCGAGGTCGGCCGGTCGAGCCCCGCGAGCAGGCCGAGCAGCGTCGACTTGCCGCTGCCGGACGGGCCGAGCACGGCGACCAGCTCGCCCGCCTCGATCGAGAGGTCGACGCCGTCGAGGATGGTCAGGGTGCGGGCGCCGGACGGCATCGCCTTCGCGAGCGCGCGGCATTCGAGCTGGGGCATGGGGATCGGGCTGGGGTCGGGGGGCGAGCGGTGGACTCGGGGGGCGAGCGGTGGGTGCTGCGGGCGACGAGCGACGAGCGACGAGCACCAAGGTAGACCGCCGCTCGCGCGCTTCCCACCGCGCGCGTTCGTTCCCCGCGCGGCCCCGGATGCGCCGGGTCGGCGCCGCGACCGGTGCCGCGCCGGAATCTCCCCCGGGCTTCGCCGGGAGCGCGCGGCGGCGTGTCCTACACTGCCCGCCATGTCCGCCCGCCGCCCCACCGCTCCGCGCGCCGCCGCGGCGCTCCTCCTGGCCGCGCTCGTCGCCTGCAGCGACGACTCCTCGTCGTCGGGACGCGCGCCGCGCTCGATGTTCGACGCGCCCGCGGACGACGCCGGCGTCGTCGTCGACGGCCCCGAGGTCGCCGCGGACGCGCCGACCGTCGTCTTCCTGGGCGACAGCATCGGCGCCGGCCTGCACCTGGCCGAGCACCAGGCCTTCCCGGCCGTGCTGCAGCGGCGGCTGGCGGACGACGCGCCCTTCGCGCTGGTCAACGCGTCGGAGAGCGGCCGCACGACCTCCGGCGGCGTCACCGCGCTGGAGTGGGTGCTGCGCCGCGACCCGGACGTCGTCGTGATCGAGCTCGGCGGCAACGACGGGCTGCGCGGCATCGACCTGGGCGACGTCGAGGACAACCTGCGCCGGATGGTCGCGATGTCGCGCGAGGCCGGCGCGCGCGTGCTGCTGCTCGGCGTGCGCCTGCCCCCGAACTACGGCGACTACGGGCGCCGCTTCGACGCGCTGTACCCGCGCCTGGCGGAGGAGCTCGACGTCGACTTCGTGCCGTTCTTCATGGACGGCGTCGGCGGCGACCCGTCGATGAACCTGCCCGACGGCCTGCACCCGACCGCGAAGGGTCAGGAGCGCCTGGCCGACAACCTCGAGGACGCCCTCCGCGCGCTGCTCGAATCGCTGGAGGCGCGATGAGTGAACGCGACGACCTGCGCGCCACGCTGGCGGACTTCGACACGCGGCGGAAGAAGATCCTGGGCGGCCTGATCGCCGTGATGATCGAGAACCCGGACGCCGTGCGCGACCGCGAGTGGATGTCGAAACAGCTGGCGCAGCTCACCATGCTGTCCGCCGACTTCGAGCACCTCGAGGACGTGCAACAAGGCGTCGCCGAGGTGCAGGCCTACGTGCGCGAGAACGCGCCCGACATCCTGTCCGCCGCGCTGCAGCTCTTCCGCTTCACCGCCGAGGACCTGGCGCCGCGCGTGCAGGACGGGTTGACCAAACAGGACGCGCTGGCGCACGCGCTGTCGTACTTCTGAGCGGCGCGCTCCCCTGACGTTCTCCCGACGCCGCGCCGCGGCGCGCGCGGGCGAACGCGGCGCTCACGTCCGCGGGATGCACTTGCAGCTCGTCTCGGTCGGCGCGTCGGCCTTCGCCCACGCCGCCTCGAAGCGGCGCAGCACCGCGTCCGCCTCCTCCGCGCGCCCGAGGCCGCGCAGCGCGCGCTCCAGCCCGTACAGCGACCAGCCGTTCTCCGGCCAGCGCTCGAGGTCCTCGCGGTACACGCGCGCCGCGTCGGCGTAACGTCCGTCGGCCAGGTAGACGGCGCCCAGCGTGTGGCGCGTCGGTTGCAACCACACGGGCGGCTCGCCGTAGGACAGCGAGTCCTCCGCTTCGACGGCGATGGTCAGCGAGCGCGCGGCGTCGGCGTAGTCGCCGCGCTGCAGCGCCAGCTCGCCGGCGACGAAGGCGTCGCTGACGGTCAGGATGCGGTGCGCGGGGTCGGGGCCGAACACGCTCTCGGCCGGCACCGCGTCGCGCGCGTCGCGGAACGCCCGGTACTCCTCCACCGCCGCCGGGAAGTCGTGCTTCGCCGCGTAGGCGATCGCGCGGTGCGCGCGCCAGACGGCGGTCGTGATCGGCAGGCATTCGGGCGGCGCCGGCTCGGCCAGCAACGCGTCCCAGCGACCGAAGCGCTTCTGCACGTCGTAGACCGACGTCATCCACAGGTCGATGTACGGAGCGACGAACGGGAGCATCTCGGGCGGTATCGTCCGCCACATCGAACGCGCGGCGTGCAGCGCCTCGCGCTCGCGGCCGACCATCATCGCCGAGAACGCCAGCATGTGCGCGTTGTGCACGATGTACATGAACTGCACCGTCTGGTCGGGCGAGCGCTCGAGGTACGCGTCGTCGGCGCGCATCGCGTACGCGTTCTGGCGCACGGACTCGTCCCACATCCCGACCTGCACGTAGATGTGCGACGGCATGTGCCGCAGGTGGCCGGCGGTCGGCACCTGCGCGCCCAGCCGGTCCGCCGCCGCGATCCCGCGCGACGGGTCGCGGCTGGGCTCGACCGCGTGGATGTACAGGTGGTTGGCGCCGGGGTTGCCGGGGTCCAGCTCGATGACGCGCTCCAGCGTCTCGACGATGCGCGGCGTGTCGCCCTCGGGCAGGCCGTCGGCCGAGTACAGCATCCACGGGCGCTGCACCATCATCGCCTCGGCGTAGAGCGTGCCGACGTCCGAGTCGTCCGGGTGGCGCGCCCACACGGCCGCCATCGCGTCGGCGTACGCCCCGTCCAGGTGCGCGCGGTCCGCGGGTTCGACCTTCGCGTAGCGCGCGGACAGCGCCTCGATCAGCTCGCGCTCCAGCGGCGACGCGTTCGCCGTCCGCGCGCGCGCTTCCTGCAACGCCGTCCACGCGCCGGCCGTGCGCTCGGGCGTCATCACCGGGTCGTTGTAGTTCGGACCTTCGCACAGCGCGATGCCCCACCACGCCATCGCGCAGTCCGGGTCGACCTCGGCCGCGCGCGCGAAGCAGCGGATCGCCTCGTCGTGGTTGAACGCGTACATCCACGCCAGGCCCTGGTCGAAGTAGCGCTGCGCCTCCGCCGACGACGTCGTGACGTCCCGCCGGTGCCCGCCCATCCCCTCGAACACCTGCGCGCGCGACGCGTCGGCGGCGTAGGAGACGGAGTCGGAGGTCGCGCACCCGGCGGCGAGGGCGAGGGCGAGGGTCAGCAGCGCGGAGACGGCGACGGCGACGGCGACGGGGAGGGGGGCGGAGGCGGAGGCGGCGGCGGCGGCGACGAAGCGCGGAGCGGTGTTCGGCATGTGGCGGTCCCTGGTCCGATGGAGGATCGCGGACAGCCTACGGCGCGCGACCCGCGCGCACCCATCGCCCACTTGCGCGTCAGCGCGTCACGCCTTCGGCCCGGCGGCGAGGAACCCGACCGGCAACGCCGTGCCGCCGTCCAGCGCGAGGTCGCTCAAGGCGTCGCCGAAGGCCGGCGTCAGCTTGAAGCCGTGCCCGGACAGGCCCGCCGCGACGAGGACGTGCTCGGCGCCGGGCGCGCGGTCGACGATCGCGTGCTCGGTCGCGGTCGTCGTGTAGAGGCAGCTCGACGCGTCGAGCACGTCGCCGAGGCCGGGCATCCACGGGCGCAGGGCGGCGCGGAGCTCGTCGCGCTCGGCGTCGGAGACGGGGGCGCGCGCGGCGTCGGGGTCGGCGGGGACGTCGCGTCCGTGCAGCGCGAACTTCGGCGCGACGACGCCGGCCGCGCGCGGGTCGGCGGGGACGCCGTACAGCGGCGGTCCTTCGTCGCGCGCGACGAACCAGCCGGGCAAGCGGTCCGGCGTCGCGAGCGCCGGGTCTCGCGGCGCGATCCACGCCTGCACCTGTCGCGTCACGACCAGCCGCGGCGCCAGGTCGCGCAACAGGCGGGCGGTCCACGCGCCGGCGCAGACGACGGCGCGCGCGGCGCGGACGCGCTCGCCGGCGAGCTCCAGCTCGGCCCCCCACGACGCGTCGCGGATCCCGGCGACGCGCGCGTTCGCGCGCACCTCGGCGCCGAGCCGCCGCGCGTCGTCGAGCGCCGCGCGCACCGCGGCCTCGGGGCGCACGAAGCCGCCGCCGGGCTCGAAGACGCCGCGCCAGCCTTCCGGGACGGCGAACAGCGGCCAGCGCCGCGTGATCTCGCCGGCGTCGACGCGCGCGACCTCGACGCCGTGACGCGCGGCGGCGTCCTCCGACGCCGCGAGCACCCCGCACGCGTCGCGCCCGATCAACAGGGTGCCGCAGGCCTCCAGGAGGGGGACGCCGGTCGCGTCCTGCAGCTCGCCGAAGCGCCGCGTGGCGTGCCGCAACAACGGCACGTAGTCCGCGTGCTCGAAGTAGGCGTGGCGGAAGATGCGCGTGCCGCCGTGGCTGGACCCGCGCGCGTGGCCGGGTTCGAAGCGCTCGACGCCCAGCACGCGCGCGCCGCGCGACGCCAGCGCCCGCAAGGCGAACGCGCCCACGCCTCCCAGCCCGACGACCACGGCGTCCCACATGGGCGGAGGGTAGTCGGCGCGCGGCCCGGCCATCGCAACGTCGCGTGGCCGTCTACGATCGGCGCGTGACCTCGAGCAGGTGAACGCCGCGCTGCGTCGTCACCGGGCCGCGGACCTCACTCGCCGGCGTAGTCGCGCAGCTCGAACGCGCCCTCGGGCACGTCCACCCCCAGCTCGAACTCGTCGTAGGTGACGCGCAGCACGCCGACGGGATTCCCCGCGAACACGATGTTGACGCGGGACGGCCACTCCATGCCCTCGACGTCCCGGTGGTCGAGGAAGCGCTGGCGCTTGCCTACGCGCCCCAGCGACGGGACGACCGTGAAGCTGTCGGTGCCGACCACCAGGTTCGTCTCCGCGTCGACGTAGACGGTCGTCGCGGGCCCGTCGACGCCGCCCAGGCGCACCATCCACACGCGGCGGCCGTCCAGCTCGTACTCCTGCACGACGCGGCGCACCGGGTAGTGCTCGCGCCAGTCGCCGAACAGCGCCGGCGCGAACTCGTCCCGCATCCAGCGCAGCTGGTCCGCCTCGACCTCCTGCCGCGGCTGCAGGCTGCTGTGCACCCACACGCGGTCGCCGTCGAAGGCGCTGACCTCGACGTCCTCGCCGATCTCGACGTCGTCACGCATGCGGTCCGGCCACGCGACCAGCGAACCGACGGTCCCGCCCATGTCGACCTGCTCCGCGCGCCAGGTCCCGCTGCGGCGTATCGGACCGACCTCCGCCAGCTTCGCCATCCCGTGCGCCGCGGCGACGCGCGCCGCCAGCTCGTCGATGTCCGGCAACTCGGCGCCCGGCTCGAAGCGGAACTCGCGGTGCTCGCCGATCGAGTACCCCGTCACGACGCCGGCGGCGTCGCGGTGGAACTGCAGGACGTTCGTCGGCTGCGGCCGCAAGCGCCAGCGGTCCTCGCCGA
>JAUHYB010000637.1 GCA_030426745.1 bacterium | reverse complement strand
ACCTGCAGCGCGACTACGACCGCATGACGCGCAGCGGCGACAAGGTCTTCGCGCAGTGGCAGGACAACCTCGAGGAGTACTCGAGCGAGGTGATGCGCGACGCCAGCGCGAAGCGCATGAACGCGACCCGCGCGCGTTACGACGCGGTGGTGGCCGCCGTCGGGCCCGCGCTGGAGACCTACCGCGGCTTCAACGCGACGCTGCGCGACCACGCGCTGTACATCGGCACCGACTTCAACGAGGAGTCGCTGGGCCTCGTCGAGCAGGAGATCCGCATGGTGCTGCGCCGCGCCGAGGCGATGACCGCCGAGTTCGAGCGCTGCAAGGAAGCGTGCCAGACCTACGTCAAGAAGTCCGCCATCCGCGGGCAGGTGACGTCGACCGCGCGCAAGCAAGTCTGATCGCGCCGGTCCGTTCGGCGCTCCGGCTCGGACGAGGCGCGCCGCGCGCCCGCGTGACCCCACGTCATGAGCTGGACGATCTGGATCGGCGTCCTCCTGGTCCTGGGCTTCGTGTCCGCCGTAGCCACGCTGCGGCGCGCGGAGCTCGGGACCATGGAACGTTCCGTGCGCGACCGCGACCGCGCGGCGCGCGCGGGGTCGGCTGACGCCCAGCTCCAGCACCCGGTCGTCGACCTGTCGCGCTGCATGGGTTGCGCGACCTGCGTCGCGGTCTGCCCCGAGGACGGCGTCCTCGAGATCGTGCACGGCCAGGCGACGATCGTGAACGGCGCGCGCTGCGTCGGCGTGTCGGCCTGCGAGCGCGAGTGCCCCGTCGGCGCGATCACCGTCACTCTGGCGAACGCGGACACGCGGCGCGACGTGCCGGCGATCGACGAGCGCTTCGAGGCGCACGGCGTGCCCGGCCTGTTCCTGGCGGGCGAGGTGACGGCGCAGTCGCGCATCCGCACGGCGGTGGAACACGGCACGGCGGTGGCGGCGGAGGTCGCGCGGCGCGTCGAGCAGCGCGGCGGCGCGGCGCCGGGAGGGCCGGGCGCGCTGGACCTCGCGATCGTCGGCGCGGGCCCCGCGGGGCTCGCGTGCGCGCTCGAGGCCAAGCGCCGCGGCCTGCGCTTCGCCGTGCTCGACCAGGCGGAGGAGTGGGGCGGCACGGTCGCGAAGTACCCGCGCAACAAGCTCGTGCTGACCGAGCCCGTCGACCTGCCGCTGCACGGACGCATCACGCGCACGTCGCTCTCGAAGGAAGAGCTGATGGAGCTGTGGACGGGGCTCGCCGCGCAACACGCGTTGCCGTTCCTGGGCGGCAAGCGCCTGGACGGGCTCGCGCGCGACGACGCGGGGCGGCTCGTCGTGCGCTGCGGCGCGGAACAGCTCACCGCGGACCACGTCTGCGTCGCGATCGGTCGGCGCGGCACGCCGCGCGCGCTGGGCGTGCCGGGCGAGGACCTGCCGAAGGTCGCGCACTCGCTGATCGACGCGACCAGCTTCACGTCGCGCCGCATCCTGGTCGTCGGGGGCGGCGACTCGGCGGTCGAGGCCGCGCTGGCGCTCGCGTCGCAAGCAGGCAACCGCGTGACGCTGTCGTACCGCAAGGCCGAGTTCGTGCGCGTGCGTTCGCGCAACGTCGACAAGCTTCGCGCCGCCGTCGAGGGCGGCGCGATCGAGTTGCTGCTGGAGAGCCACGTCACCGCGATCCACGCGGACCGCGTCGAGCTCGCCTCGCGCGCGAACGGCCGCGTCGAAGCGCTGACGATCCCGAACGACGACGTCTTCGTGATGATCGGCGGCGTCGCCCCCATCGCGACGCTGGAGGCCTGCGGCGTGTC
>JAUHYB010000143.1 GCA_030426745.1 bacterium | reverse complement strand
TTCCAGCTCCAGGCGTGGCCGACCCACGACGAGTCCGGACGCGCCGCGTACGGGTCCCCGCCGGAGATCGACCTGGGCGTGCAGAGCGCAGGCCCCGGCGCGACGCTCTCCCACGACTTCGTCGTGAACGAGTGGCCGACGAGGTGCGACGTCGTCGTAACGGTGAACGGCGAAGCTCCCCACGATGCGCACGTCTCGCTGCAAGGATCGGGAGACTCGACCGGCATGCGAGGCCGGGAGCTCGACGCGGACGGCCGCTCCTCCCTCCGGTTCGTCATGCCCGGCAGCTACACCGTCCGCGTGCGCTTCGAATCGAAGGTCGGGCGCGAGCGCATCCCGATCGACGTCTCGGTGCCCGACCGACTCGAGGCGCGGACCGGCGAGCCCGCGACCCTGGAGTGTCGGATCACCACGTCGACCGGCAGCGTGCGCGTCGTCGACGAGGAGACCGGCGAGCCGATCGCCGGCGAGCGCATGTGCCTCTGGCACGCGGGCGACCAGCACTTCATCGACACGACCGACGACGACGGCCGGCTCGAGATGACCCTGCCCGCCGGCCGCTACCGCCTGGAGAACGAGGTCCGCCGCCGCCGGCCGCACGAACCCGCGGACTGGACGGCGGTCGTGACCTGGACCGAGGACGGCCCGAGCGACCCGACGCTGCGCATGCACCGCGGCCGGCAGTAGCGAGGTCGCGGGCGTCCCGCGCCGCGACCGTGACACGACGAGTCGCACCGGCGGGCGCATACCGCCGGTGCGACTCGTGGGGCGATCGTGGCGGCACGTCGTCGGCCGCCCGATGGTCGTCGAGCGCGAGGCTCCCGCCCGCTACGCCTTGATTCCCTTCCCCAGCGCGAAGCTGCCGGGGCCCATCAGGCCGATCGACGCGGCGGCGATCGCCAGGGTCAGCGCGTACTCCATGCCGCCGTTGGCGAGGCCGAAGGCGCTGCCGTGCACGGCGAAGCTGGCGACGAGCATCGTGAAGGTCAGCGGCAGCGACATCAGGCGCGAGCCGAAGCCGAGGATCAGCGCGACGCCGCCGAAGAACTCGGCGCCGCCGGCGAGCGCGGCGCTGACCTCGGGCATCGGCATGTTCATGCTGCCGAAGCCCTCGGCCGTGGCCTCGAAGCCGCCGCCGCCGAACCAGCCGAACAGCTTCTGCGAGCCGTGGTAGACGAAGACGACGCCGATCATGGCGCGCAACAACAGGAGACCGAGGTTGGTCAGGAAGGTCTGGTTCATCGTGATTCTCCGGGCTGGGTGTCGGACTGGTCCGTGGTGAAGGGGGCGCGCTCCGCGAACAGCGTTCGCAGGAGGCGGTTCAGCTCGCCGAGTTCCTCTCTCGAGAGGTGCGCGAACTGACGTTCGTGGAGCCGATGCAGCGGCTGGTAGAGCGCCTCGCAGCGGCGCTTGCCCTCGGCGGTCGCGCGCACGCGGACCACGCGGCGGTCGCGGTCGTCGCGGGCGCGCGTCACCAGGCCGTCGCGCTCCATGCGGTCGACGAGGCGCGTCACGTCGGGCACGCGGCGCAGCAGCTGTTCGCCGATCTCGCGACAGGTCGCACCCTCCGCCGGTCCGCGCAGGACGATGCGGAGGGTGTTGAACTGGGCCTCGCTGAGGCCGCCGTCCTGGAAGCAGGAACGGCCCTCGCCCGCCAGGGCCTCGTGGGCCTGCAGGAGGGCGAGGTAGGTCGTGTGCTCGAGGGACTGGGGTCGGGGCGCGGGGGTCGTCATCGGTTCACCTGTGCACCCAATTGTTGTTGCAACAGCAATTGTGACAACCCCCTTTCTCGGATTCCGGCCGGAACCGCCCTGGAGGGCCTGCCGGAGGCGATCCGGCGGGCGCCGGAGCCGCGGCGCGAGGATCGCCGGCGCACCTTCCGGCCCCGCCGTCCGGGGGAGGACCGCTCCCCGACCGTCCGTCCGCCGCGACCGCCCGCGGCCCGCGACTCCCCCGCGACGGTGGGAGCCCGCTCCTCCTCGCGCCTCCCGATCCCGGATCGAGAGAGCGCCCGATCCGGCCGCGGGGCGCCCCCGCACCCCTGGCCCCCTGCCGTATCCTGCGGTCATGCGCTCGCTGCTCGCCCTGGCGGTCGCGGTGCTCACCGCGTTCGCGCTCCCCTCCTGCGCGGAGGTCGACGACGGTCTCGGCCCGACGGTCGGGGTCGCCGCGAACCACGCCGCGGCGGAGGCCGACACCTACACGCTCGCCGGCTCCGTCTTGTTGCCGGGCGGCGCGCCCGCGGCCGGCGCGCGCGTGCAGTGCTGGAGCATGGGCGTCGCGGGCGACCTGACCGACCGCGAGCAGCGCGCCGACGCGCGAGGGCACTTCCGCTTCTCCTTCTCGCCCGAGGCGACCGCGACCCTCGTGCTGTACGTCTCGTACGCCGGGCACGGCACGCTGCGCTCCGGACACATGGCCGAGTCGCGCGACCTGACCATCGACCCCTTCCGCCTGTCGCCCGCCGGCGCCGTCGTCGTGCGGCTCGTCGACTCGGAGGGCCGCGTGCCTCCCGGCGAATGGATCGCCGCGCTCACGACCGAGACGAACGAGCTCGACGCGACGCCCCGCCCGGCGACGCGCTCGCGCGACGTATCGGCGGACGACGGCACCGCCCGCTTCGACGACCTGCTGCCCGGGACGTGGCGCGTCGTGGCGATGACGCGGTCCAGCGGCCTGGTCCGCGCGGACGAGCCTGCCGTCGTCCGCGCCGGCGAGACGACGACCGTCGAGTTCCTGCGCGACGGACCGGACACCTCCCGCGCGATCTGGGTGCAGACCCGCACGCGCCCGCACCCGACGCGCTACCGGCCGACGCCCGACCGCTTCCGCCTGATCGGCCCGGGGACCCAGGAGCGCACGCTGCCCGACGACGCCCTGCAGACGCGCTTCGTCGAGCTGCCGCCCGGCACCTACACGGCGACGATCGACGACCCGCGCTTCCAGCCGTGGTCGCTCGCCGACATCGAGCCCGGCGGCTCCGTCGTCGCCGACCTGGTCGCGCGCGCCGGCGTGCGGCTGACGGTGGTGAACGCGGCGGACGGCGCGCCGATCGAGGACTACCGCGTCCGCGTGCGCATCGACGACGGCGCCGACCCGCCGCTCGAGTACACCCTGCTCGACGCCGACGACGCGCCGCCCCGCGACGGCGTCCTGCGCGTCCTGCCCGACGACCAGACGCTGCTCGTGTCGGCGGAGGGCTTCGGCGTGACCGAGCTGCCGCTGCGCGGGATGCAGCCCTCCGAGGTCCGCGACCTCGAGGCCGCGCTCGAGCGGCGGTAGGGCGCGCGCGCCCGACAAGTGACCCGCGACGCCGCGCGCAACGGGGTGCGCGGCACCGTATCCTCCCGCCATGCGCACCTGGATCGGGCTGCTCGGGCTCGCGTTGGCGTTGCTCGGTCTCGCGGTGGTCGCGGACGGGTGGCGGCCGGACAACCGCATCCAGAGCTGGACGCGGCGCGGCGAGGGGGCGGAGGTGCTCGCGCGGCTCGAGGAGGCGTACGGCGGCGACGAGTTCGTGCTGCTGCGCGTCGAGCACGGCGGCGACGCGGGCGCGATCGGTTGGGCGGACGAGGTCGGCCTGCAGGCGCGCGCCGTGCCGGCGGTCGCGCGCGTCGTGAATCCGTTGCGCCTCCCCGGTTCGACGGATGCGGAACCCGTGTCGACGAGTGCGGGCGCGGGTTCGACGGATGCGGGCGCCGGATCGACGGCCGCGGGCGCCCAAGCGGCGCGGGCGCGGCTGGACGCGGCGCTCGCGCGGCCGCTGGTGAAGGAGCTCGGGCTGGCGAGCGGCGCGCACGTCGACGTGGTGCTGGCGCTGCACGCGCACGCGTCGCCGGAGGAGCGCGCGGCGCTGGCGCGCTTCGTCGAGGAGCGCCGCGCGGAGGGTCGCGCGGCCGGTCACGAGCTGCTCGCGGCGGGACACCCGCTGCTGGCCGCGGCGCTGGACGAGGAGGCCGCGCGCGTCGACCGCGACTTCGCGCCGCTGCTGGTCGTGCTGGCGGTCGTCGCGCTCGCGCTGCTGCAGCGCTCCGTCCCGCTCGCGCTCGTCGCGTGCCTGCCCGCGGCCCTCGCGTCGGTCGGGACGCGCGCGGCGCTGGTCGCGATCGGCTGGCCGTCGAACCTGGTGCTGGTCGCCGTCGGCCCGCTCGTGTTCGTGATCGTGCTGGCGGCGGGCCTGCACTACGTCGCGGCCTTCCGCCGCTGGGTCGACGCGGGCGCGACCTGTGAACAAGCGGCGAGCGCCGGCCTGCGCGACGTGGGCCGCGCGGCGGCGCTGGCCGCGCTGACCACCTCGGTCGGCTTCGGCGTGTTCGTCGTCAGCGACGTGGAAGCGGTGCGGCGCCTGGGGCTCGCCGCCGCGGGCGGGATCGCGGTCGGCACGCCGGTCGCCTACGCCTGCTTGCGCGCGCTGTTGCCCGGCGTGCGCCTGGCGCCGCGCCGCGACGTGCACACGCACCCGCTGGCGCAACTCGCGCGGCGCGCGGAAGGACGCCGCGGCGTGGTCGCCGTGCTGGCCGTGCTCGTCACCGCCGCGGCCGTGCACGGCGTGCGGGGCCTGCGCGTCGAGACGAACGCGCTCGACTACTTCCCCACCGACCACCCGCTGCGCGACGCCTTCGCGCGGCTGGAAGCGAGCGGCGCCGGCTTGTCCGCCTTCGAGGTGCTGGTCGAGGGCGTCGACGCGACGGCGCAGTCGCGCGGCGAGCTGGGCGCGCGCCTCGACGCTCTGGATCCCGCGCGGCCCGTCTTCGGCCCCGAGCTCGTGCGGCGCGACCTCGAGCACGTCGCCGGCTTCGGCGCGGGACTCGCGCTGCCGTCGGTGCTGCGCGACACGGGGCGCGCGGCGCGGGCCGGCGAACCGGGCGCGCGCTGGACCGTCTTCCTGCCGACGACCGACGCGGCGACGACGCGCGCGATCGCGGCCGAGGCGCGCGCCGCGGCGCGAGAGGTCGCGCCCGACGCGCGCGTGCGCCTGGGCGGGTCGCTGCTGGGCGCGCTCGACATGCAGGCCGCGCTGCTCGCGACGCTCGGCACGTCGCTGGCGTTGACCGCGCTCGTCAGCGGCCTGCTGTTCCTGTTCGTCACGCGCTCGGCGCGCACCTGGCTGGCGGCCGCCTTCGTGAACGCGTTCCCCGTGGCCGTCGTCGCGCTGCTCGACCGCGTCACGATCGCGCGCCTGGACGCCAGCACGGTGATGGTCGCCGCGGTCGTGCTGGGCCTGGCCGTCGACAACACGCTGCACCTGGTCGCGGCCTTCGAGCACGGCGGCCGGCGCGCGGCCTTCGCCAAGGTCGCCGAGCCCGCCTTCCTGGGCGGCGCGGCGCTCGCGCTCGGTTTCGCCGGTCTGGCGTTCTCGGGCTTCGCCCCCACGGCGCACTTCGGCCTGCTGGTCGCCGCCGGCGTGGCCGCGGCCGTGGTGGCCGACTTCGTGCTGCTGCCCGCGCTCCTGCGTCGCTGACCGCCTCGCCCCGGATCGATCAGCGCAGCGAATCGAAGGGCACGGCGCGGATGCGCGACCGCGTCGGACCCCGGTGGTAGCTTCTCGGCGTGGAAGCCCTCTTCTACCTGCTGGGAGTCGTGTTCGTGGTCTGGTGCATCGCCGGGCCGCCGCTGTTGATCGCGGCCTGGAGCCGGCTCGGCCGGTTGCAGCGCGAGACCGACGACCTGCGCCGCCGCGTCGCGCGGCTGGACGCGTTGCGCGAGCGCGAGGAGCGCGCGGGGACGCCGGCGGGCGAGGCTCCGACCGCCGCGCGAGCCGACGTGGCGACCGCGGCGCCCGTCGCGCCCGCCGAGCCGGTTCGCGTCGACGAACCGCCCGTCCCCGCGTCGCCGGAGAGCCGGCCGACGGGCCCGCGGACGAGCTCGGAGACGGACCCGGAGAAGAGCCCGCCGGCGCCCGAGCGCCGCCCCGAGCCCGCCGCGCTCGTCGCGTCCTCCGCCGAGCGCGACGCGCAGAGCGACGACGTTCGCCCGGTCGCGCCGCCGCCGACGCCGCCCGCGCCGCGTCAACCGATCGAGTGGGAGCGCTGGATCGGCGTGCGCGGCGCCGCGCTGCTGGGCGGCGTGTTGTTCGCGCTCGCCGCCGTCTTCCTGTACCTGCACGCCGTCGAGCAGCAGTGGATCACGCCGCGCTCGCGCGTGATCTTCGGCACGGTGTCCGGCCTGGTGCTGATCGGCGCGTCCGAGGTGATGCGCCGCAAGTCCTTCCGCTTCGCGCCGGGCGCCGTCGCGGCCGCGGGCGTCGTCGCCCTGTACGCGTCGACCTGGGCCGCGAACAGCCTGTACGCGTTGATCGGCGACGCGCCCGCGTTGATCGCCTTCGTCGCGATCACGGCCGGTTGCGTCGCGCTGGCGGTCCGGCACTCCTCGCAAGCCGTCGCCGTCCTCGGCCTGCTCGGCGGCTTCGCGACGCCGGTCGTGCTCGCGATGCCCGCGCGCGATCCGCTCGGGCTGTTCGGCTACCTCCTGCTGTTGAACGTCGGCCTGGTCGTCGTGGGCAAGCGACAGCGCTGGTCCGGCGTCGCCGTGCTCGGCATCGCGGCCACCGCCGTGATCGAAGGCGTGTGGGCGATGCTGTACGCAGGCCCCGAGGAGCTGTGGATCGGATTGGTCGCGCTCGCGGCGCTGGCGATGTCGTTCGTCGCGCTGAAGCCGCGGCTGCCGCAGGACCAGCACGCGTTCGCGGTCGTCGCGCGCCTGCTCACGGTCCTGCCGCCGATGGTGCTCGGCGTGTGGTTCGCGGGCCAGGCGCGCTTCGAAGCGTCGCTGTGGTCGCTCGCGGCTTACGGCGCGGTCCTGCAGGGCGGCGCGATCGTGCTGTCGCGTCGACAGGGCGACCCGAGCGTCGCGGTGCTGTCCGCCCTCGCGCTGGTCGCGACGATGGGCGCGTGGTTGTTCGGCGCGCGGGGCGGCGCGTTCACCGACCAGTTCTGCGCGGTCGGCGCCGCGGTCGCCGCGGGCTTCGTCGCGGTCGCGCGCTTCGAGCGCACCGCCGCGTCGCGCTGGCCCGCCTTCACGATCCTGACCGGCACCGCGGTCCTGCTGCTGGGCGGCGTCGCGCCGCCGGACGTGCGCACGACGGAGTTCCCCTGGGCGTGGCTCGGCGCCGCGGCCGCGACCGGCCTGGCCGCGCTCGCGTCGGACCGCGAGACCGGGTGGTGGCGCTGCGTGCCCGCGGCGCTCGCGGGCGTGGTCGCGGCGATCGCGCTGGGCGTGCACTTCGACCCGGGCGCGCCGACGGAGACGGTCGCGAAGAGCGCGCTGGTGTGCGCGCTCGGCGTCGCCGTCCTGATGACCGCGGCCGGCGCGTGGACGTCGCGCGGCGGCGACCGCGCGCGCATCGCGGCGGCGTGGCTGGCGGTCGTTCCGCTGCTGGCGACGCCGATGCAGGACCTCGTGCGCGTGCCGGGCGTGTGGGCGCCGGCGGTGATGCTCGGCGTCGCGGGATGTCTGGGCGCGCTGTCCGCGCTGGGCCGCAGCGGCGTCGGACAGGGCGTGACCGCGCTGCTGGCGTCGCTCGCGGTCGTCGCGTACTGGTGCGGATCCAGCTTCGTCGGCGGCGTGAAGGCCGACGTGCTCCCGGGCGCGCCGGAGCGCCTCGCCGTCTGCGCGTTGATCGCCTTCCTCGTCGCGTGGCCGGCCGTGTTCCGCGCGCGCTTCGAGCGCAGCGCCTGGGCGTGGCGCGGCGCCGCCCCGGCCGTCGCGTTCGCCATGTTCGGGCTCGAGCTGACGATGCGCAGCTGGATGGGCGACGCGTTCCGCGTGTTCGCGCCGGCGGGGATCGCGGCGGCGGTGGTCGCGCTGGACCTCGCGAGCGCGCGTCGGATCGCGACGGACGCGCGGCGCTCGGCGCGCGCCTGGGCGCTCGGCACCGCCGCGCCCTTCGCCGCCGCGGCCGCCGTGTGGTGGTCCGGCGGCCAGTTCGAGAACGGCTGGGTCGCGCTGACCGCGGCGGGCCTGACGCTGGCCGCCTTCCACCTGCGCCACACCGGCCTCGCCGTGTGGGCGATCGTCACGCTGGCGTGGACCGTGCTCCTGTACTGGGGCGCGGGCTTCCAGGGCGCGTACCACGCGGGCGTGCCGTTCGTGTGGAACCGCTTCGGCTTCGACGCGCTGGTGATCGTGGCCGCGGCGGCGCTGGGCCTGCGCGGCGCGATCGCGGCGCGGCGGGACGAGCGCGAGGACGACACGCGACCGTGGCGCGCCGTGATGCGGCCGATGCCCGCGCTGTTCGCCGTGGCGCTCGCGCTGGGCATCTTCCAGTGGATCGACCTGAGCGTGTTCGAGCGCTGGTCGGAGGACCGCTACGTCGTGTTGCGCGCGACCCACCTGCCGGCGCGCGACCTGACGCTGTCGACGAGCTGGATCGTCTACGGCCTGGCGTGGCTCGGCGTCGGGATGTGGAAGCGCGTGCAGGCGGCGCGCTGGTGCAGCTTGGCGATCCTGCTGGTGTCGCTGGCGAAGGTCTTCCTGTTCGACCTGGCGCACCTCGAGGGGTTGTACCGGGTGGCGTCGCTGTTCGGGCTCGGGTTGTCGCTGGTGGTGGTGTCGCTGCTGTACCAGCGGTTCGTGTTCCGGGACGACGGGGACGCGGAGTGAACGTACGGAGCCGGGTGCAGAATCGTCGGGTTAG
>JAUHYB010000636.1 GCA_030426745.1 bacterium | reverse complement strand
CGCCGCGACGCGCCAGCGCGTCGAGCACCGGCGCGACGCGCGCGCGCAACTCCATCGCGATCATCAGGCCCTCGCCGCGCACCTCGCGCACCGCGCGGGAATCGATCGCGCGCAGGTCCTCGAGCCACGACGCGCCGAGCCGGTCCGAGCGCTCGACGAGCCCTTCGGCCTCGACGACGTCCAGCGTCGCCAGCGCGGCGGCGCACGCGAGCGGGTTCCCGCCGAAGGTCGAGCCGTGCGAACCCGGCCGCGGCGGCGCGACGCGCGGGCCGGCCGCGACGCCGCCCATCGGCACGCCGCCGGCAATCGCCTTGCCCATGCACAAGAGGTCGGGCGCGACGCCGCGGCGCTCGTACGCGAAGCGCCGACCCGTGCGGCCGAAGCCGGTCTGCACCTCGTCCAGGATCAGCAGCGCGCCGCGCTCATCGCACATCTCGCGCGCGCGGCGCAGGTAGTCCGCGGACGCCGCGTGCACGCCGCCCTCGCCCTGCACGACTTCCAGCAACACGGCGGCGTGCTCTCGCGTCAGCGCCGCGTCGAGCGCTCCCGCGTCGTTGAACGCGACGTGCTCGAAGTGCGGCACCAGCGGCTCGACGCCCTCGCGGTACTCCTTGCGCCACGTCGCGCTCAGGCTGCCCATCGTCCGCCCGTGGAACGCCCCGCGCGCCGCGAGCACGCGCGTGCGGCCCGTCGACAGGCGCGCGAGCTTCAGCGCGGCCTCGACCGCTTCGGCCCCCGAGTTGCACAGGAACACGCGGTCCAGCTCGCGGCCCGGCTCACCGGGCAGGAAGCGCGCGAGGCGCGACAGGTAGGCCGCGCGCACGTCGTTCGGGAACGCGTCCTGGCACGAGACCAGCGCGCGCGCCTGCGCGGCCACGGCGTCGGCGACGCGCGGGTGCGCGTGGCCCAGCGCCGCGACGCCGTGCGCCGACGTCAGGTCCAGGTACTCGACGCCGTCCGCGTCCCACACGCGCGCGCCTGCGCCGCGCACCAGCGCGACGTCGCGCTTCGGCACGAAGCCCATGCCGTGGCGGCGCTCGATCGCGGCGAGCGGCGCGCTCGCGGTGTCGGCGGGGACCCGCGTCGCCAGGTCGACGGCGGTCATCGCACCACCTCCGTCCCGGCGCCGGCCAGCGCGCGCGACACCGGTTCCGCGCCGCGCGCGTCGCCGATGACGACGCGGCCGACGCCGGCGGCCAGCGCCTCGCGCGCCGCCAGCAGCTTGATGCGCATCCGGCCGCGCGCGGCGTCCGACGCCGCGTCCAGACCGTCCTGGGTGACGCGCTCGATCAGGCTCGCCTCGTCGGGGAACTCGGCCAGCAGGCCGGGCACGTTCGACAGCAGCAACAGGCCGTCCGCGCCGTAGGCCGCCGCCGTGGCCGCCGCGGCGCGGTCGCCGTCGACGTTCATCGCCTCGCCGTCGAAGCTGATCGCCGGCGGGACCAGCACGGGCAACATGCCGCGCTCGAGCAGCGCGTCGAGCAGCTCGCGGTTCACGCGCTCGACCTTGCCGGTCAGGCTGTCCCGCACGACGCGCACACGACCGTCCTGCACCGCGCGGATGCCCGACTTGCGCGGGCCTTCCCACGTGCGGCCGTCGATGCCCGACAGGCCGACCGCGTTCACGCCGCGCGCTTGCAGGCGCTCGACGATCCCCTTGTTGGTGGAACCGCAGTACACCATCTCGAAGATCTCGAGCGTGCGGCGGTCCGTGTAGCGGCTCTCGTAGCCCGACGGCGACGTCAGGAAGCGCGGCGGGTGGCCGAGCGCCTCGGCGACGCGGTTGGTCTCG
>JAUHYB010000142.1 GCA_030426745.1 bacterium | reverse complement strand
TGCTGGCCGACCTGCACGCGGAGGCGATCCGCGAGCTCGCGCGGCCGGGCATCGACGTCCTGATCGACCAGTTCTCGAAGGCCGACCTGTTCGCCGAGCGGCTGGGAGACCTGGACTTGCGCATCCGCCAGGCGCCGCGCGCCGAAGCCAACCTCGCCGTGGCCGCCGCCAGCATCATCGCGCGCGAGGAGTTCCTGACCTGCCTCGACGAGTTGTCGGAGGAAGCGGCCGTGCGCCTGCGCAAGGGCGCCGGCGCGCCGACGGACAGCTCCGGCGTCGAGTACGCGCGCCTGCACGGCGTCGACGCGCTGTCGAAGGTGGCCAAGGTGCACTTCAAGAACACGACCAAGATCACGCGCCGCGTCTGAACACCGCTCATGGACCTCGACCTCTACGTCGCGGCGGGCAACCGCTTCGCGCTCTACGACGGACGCCTGTCCGGACCGCCCGACGACGCGGCGGCGCTGGCGCGCGAGGTGTGCGCGCCGAACGCGCTGCGCCCCGAGTGGCGCGCCGACGGCTTGTTGCTGCTGCTGCGCGGTGAGTCGCACAGCGACGGACGCATGCGCATCCTGAACGCGGACGGCAGCGCGGCGGAGGCGTGCGGCAACGGCTTGCGCGCGATCGCGTGGCACCTGATGCAGAACCGCGGGCGCGAGGAGTTCGTGATCGAGACCGACGCCGGGCCGCGGCGCACGCAGCTCGTCGTGCGCGAGGGCGACGGCGCGCGCGTGCGCACCGAGCTCGGCCCCGCGATCGCCGAGGACCTGTCCGAGCCGATGCCGGCGCCCTGGGACGCGTTGATCGCGTCGCGCGTGGACGTCGGCAACCCGCACTGCGTGTTCGAGGTCGAGGACGAAGGCGCGCTGGACCTGGCGCGCCTCGCGCGCGCCGTCGCGGCGCACCCCGACTTCCCGCGCGGCGTGAACGTCGGCGTGGTGGCGCGGCGCCTCGGCGCGTGGCACCTGCGCGTGCACGAACGCGGCGTCGGCGAGACGGAGTCGTGCGGCACCGGCGCGTGCGCGGCCGCGGCGGCGCTCGTGCGCCACGGGCGCGCGGAGTTGCCGATCGAGATGTGGTTGCCCGGCGGCGCGCTCTCCGTGCACGGCGAACCCGAGCGCGGCCTCAGCCTGGACGGCCCCGTCGCGCACGTCGGTCGCGTGACGCTCGCCATGTCCGGCTGACGGAGCGCCGGTGGGCCACCTCGCGAACCTGATCCTCGCCCTGCTCGCGGCCGCGCTGGTCGACGAGACGGGCGCGGTCGGCGCGCCGTCGCCGTGGTTCGTGCCGTTCGTCGTCGTCGCGCCCTACGCGCTGGTGCCGGTGATCCGTCGCGCCGTGCGGCGCCGCGAAGTCGGCGTCGCGGACCGCGCGGTCAAGTTCCTGCGGCGCGCGCCGGTCCTGGTGCAGTTCGTCGCGGACTGGTCGCTCGGCTGGGGCGTCGCCGTCGCGACCTGGCGCGGCCCCGACGAGTTGCCGCCCGGCTGGCCGACCGCGTGGGACTTCGTGCGCTTCGCGCCGTTCGTGCTGGGGACCGCGGTCGCGCTCGACGCGACCGCGCGCGTGCACGTCGACCGCGACAAGGGTCGTCGGTGGTTGCGCTTCCAGGCGCGCACCTTCGTCGGCACGACGATCCCGATCGTCGTGTTCCTGGTCGTCGACTCGTTGATCGCGACCGAGGTCGACGTCGCGTGGGCGATCCACGGCGTCGAGCTGTGGTCCGCGTTGCACGCGTTCGTTCTGTTCGCGTTCCTGATCGTCGCGCTGCCCGCGCTCCTGCAACTCGCGTGGGGCGCCGAGGCGTTGCCGGTCGGACCGCTGCGCGACCTGGTGCAGCGCGTGATGATCGTCGCGCGCTTCCGTTGTCGCGAGGTGCTGCTGTGGCGCACCGGTCGTTCGATGGCCAACGCGATGATCGTCGGTCTGTTGCCGGGGACGCGGCGCGTGTTCTTCTCCGACTCGCTGCTGGACGCGCTGTCGCCGCGCGAGCTGGCCGCCGTGACCGCGCACGAGATCGGCCACGCCAAGCGCGGTCACATCGCGTGGTTCCTGCTGCTGGCGATGGGCGCGTTCGGGTCGCTCGGCGCGCTGGCGAGCGCGTGGGATCCCGCGTGGCTCGTTCCCTTCGAGCTCGGCGTGGTGCTCGTGCTGACCGGAGGCGGCCTCGCGTTCGGGTGGCTGTCGCGGCGCTTCGAGCTGGAGGCCGACCTGTACTCGGTCGAGCTGACCGGCGATCCGCTGGCGATCTCCAGCGCGCTGTTGCGCCTGGGCGGCAAGCTGCGCGACGTGGCGGGGTGGCGACACTTCGCGCCCAGCGCGCGCGACGCGTTCCTGCAGCGCGCGTCCGAGGACCCCGCCTTCCTGCGCGCGTTCCGCCGCCGCATGACGCTGGCGCGCGCGGTGATCGTCGCGGTGTTCGTCCTCGGCTTCGGCGGTTCGCTGGTCGCGAAGGTCCGCAGCTTCGACGCCGACCGCTACCGCGTCGCCGTCTGGATGGGCCGCTACGCGGACGCGCGCGCCTTGCTGGACCGCGTGGACGCGCCGGAGTCCGAGCGCGCCGCCGTGCACCGCGCCGCCTACGTCATGGAGAACGCGCTGGGGAGCACGCGCCCCGAACGCGCGGCCGACGCGCGCGACGCCGCGACGGAGTGGGCGACCGAGCTGGGCGCCGCGGACGACGCCGACTGGCTCGGCGCGGTCACGCTGCTCGACCTCGCGTGGACCGTCGGTGACGAGCAGGCGGCGGAGTGGTTCGCGCTGGCCGTCGACGCGGCGAACGGCGACGACGAGGCGCTGCGCGCGTTGCCCGAGGCCTGGCGCCCGGCGGTGGACCTGATGGCCGCGGTCCACGAGGCCGAGCCGCTGCCCTAGCCCGCGTCCGCGACGACCGCGGGGCGGCTAGTACGACAGGCCGTTCTTGCGCAGGTGCACCGAGGGGTCGCCCTCGCGCAGCACCTCGCCGGCCTTCACCTCGCCGAAGACCACGACGTGGTCGCCGACGGCGTGCTCGCCCGCCAGCTCGCAGTCGAGCCAGGCCAGCGACTCGCTCAGCACCCGGCAGCCCGAGGGCGCGTCGGCGCCGGCCAGGCCGTCGAAGGGGCTCTCGCCGGGCTCGACCGGCTTGAAGAAGGGCTTCATCAGCCCCTGCGAGGCGCCGTCGAGGATCGAGATCGCGAAGGAGCCGTTCGCGCGCACCGCGTCCAGGGCGGCTCGCCCCTTGCCGATCGCCACGCAGACCGTCGGCGGCTCGAAGCCCGTCTGGATCAGCAGCGAGGCCAGGAAGCCCTGGTGGATGCCGTCCTGGCGGGTGCTGACGATGTAGAGGCCGCAGGGGATGCGGCCCAGGGCGCGGGCGAGGGGGCTGGGGGTGGTGTCGGACATGGGGGCCGGGATCGGGAGGCGGTGAGGGCGCGGGGACGCGGGGCGGGCGGGACGGTCCCCGGCCGGCGGGGCCGGGGCCGGGGCCGGGGTCGCGGGAGTGTAGCGGGCGGGCGCGCCGGACGCGCGGGCGAGGGGAGGCCGGGACACCGGCGGGGGCACCGGCGGGGGGCGGCCGGGGGGCGGCCGGGGGGCGGGCGCGCGACCGGGCACCGCGACGGGCACCAGCACCGGGCACCAGCACCGGGGAGGGACGGGCCGGATCGGAGGCCGCGGGCGGCCCGCGGGCCCGGCCGGAGGCGGGTCGGCGGAGGGGCCTGACTGTTATTAATACGATGCGCTGTGCTGGAACCCCGCGCGGACGGCGGGATAATGGCGGTCCGCCTCTCCGGAGAGGCCCTCGGCGCAGCGCTCGAAGCTCGCCCCGCGCGCGTCCCGGCGCGCCCCGGATCCGCCTTCGACCCCGCCCCTCGATGACCGCCGCAGCCCCTCGTTCCGCGCGATGACGACCCGTCGCGTCCGGTACCGCTGGCCCGACCCGCACGCCGCGGAAGGGGTGTGCGCGGACCGCGACCTCGCCGCCTTGCTGGGCCGCGACGGCGTGGACCGCGCGTCGGAGGGTGTCGCGCTCGTGCGGGCCGCCGCGAGCGACGCGATCGGCTGGGTGCGCGCGCAACCGGAGGGCTGGTCCTTCGAGCGCGCCGGCGCGGCCTTCGAGGAGGGCTTCGCCGCGTGGATCGACGCGCACGGCTGGCGCGGCGTGTGCGCGCGCTTCGTCGACGCGTTGCGCGGCGCCTTCCACCAGGCGCGCGGCCGACGCGACGTCGCCGGGCCGCGCGACGCGTGGCTCGAGGAGCTGGGCGCGTGGCAGGCGGAGCCCGGCACGGCGCTCGCCGGCGGCGCGCCGACGCCCGACGCGGGCGTTCGCGACGCGTGGGACGGGACGCCGCTGGGCGACGGGGCGCGTCTGGTCGAACCGCGCGCGCACGTGCCGGCCGCGCTGCGCGAGCTGGACCGCGACGCGCAGGTGCTGGTGTGGGGCGAAGGCCCGCTCGCCGTGACCGCGCTCGCGGAAGCACAACGCGCCGGCCTCGCGCCGCGCGCGATCGTCGCGGAAGGCGGCGCCGACTACGCCGGCCGGCGCCTGGCGCGCGCCCTGGCCGAGCGCGGCGTGCGCACGCGCGTCGCCTACGACGCGGCGGCGCTGGGCGCGCTGGACCGCGTCGACGCGCTGTGGGTCACGGCGGACGCGGTGGGCGCGGGGCGCTTCCTCGCGCGCGCCGGCGCCGAGGTCGCGCGGCGGGAAGCGGCGCGCCTGGAGGTGCCCGTGCGCGTGCTGGCCACCCGCGACGAGGTGGTGCCCGGCGGCGCGCTGCGCCTGCCCGCCCGAGACGAGCACGAGGACTGGCTGCTGTGGCCCGACGCCCCCCCCGGCGTCGAGCTCGACGCCCGGTCCCGCGAACAGGTGTCGTTCGCCGCCGACGAGCGGTGGTGGACCGACGCAGGAATCGAACGACCCGCGGACCTGTGCGTCCGCGGCATGAAGCCCACCGCGGCGCAACCCTGCGACCGCTAGACGAACGGCATCGCCGGACCGCGCGACGCGCCGGCCACGACCATGACCGACAGCGAACCGACCACACGACCTTCCGAGCAACGCATCACCCCGCGCTCCATCGAGCGCGAGATGAAGGAGTCGTACCTCACCTACGCGCTCTCCGTGATCCACTCGCGGGCGTTGCCCGACGTGCGCGACGGCTTGAAGCCCTCGCAGCGCCGGATCCTGGTCGCGATGAACGACCTGAACCTGGGCCCGCGCTCGAAGTACCGCAAGTGCGCGAAGGTCGCGGGCGACACCTCGGGTAACTACCACCCGCACGGTGAGGCCGTCGTCTATCCGACGATGGTGCGCATGGCGCAGGACTTCTCGCTGCGCTACCCGCTGGTCGACGGCCAGGGCAACTTCGGTTCCATCGACGGCGACCCGCCCGCCGCGATGCGATACACCGAAGCGCGCATGTCGGGCATGGCGATGCAGATGCTCGCCGACCTCGACAAGGAGACGGTCGAGTTCGAGCCGAACTACGACGAGACGCGCATGCAGCCGACGGTGCTGCCCAGCCGCTTCCCGAACCTCCTGTGCAACGGCTCCGACGGCATCGCGGTCGGCATGGCGTGCAGCCTGCCGCCGCACAACCTGACGGAGGTGATCGGCGGCCTGCGCATGCTGCTGGACGATCCGAAGGCGACCGACGTGCAGCTCATGGAGCACGTCCAGGGCCCGGACTTCCCGACCGGCGGCATCGTGATGGGCCGCAGCGGCATCCTGCAGGCGTACACGACCGGCCGCGGCAAGGTCCGCGTGCGCGCGCGCCACTCCATCGAGGAGAAGGGCCAGAAGCAGTCGATCATCGTCACCGAGATCCCGTACCAGGTGCGCAAGACGGCGATCATCGAGAAGATCGTCGAGATCGTGCGCGAGGGCCGCGTGACCGGCATCGCGGACGTGCGCGACGAGTCGGACCGCGACGGCATGCGCCTGGTGGTCGAGCTGAAGCGCAACGAGGACTCGCAGGTGATCTTGAACCAGCTGTTCAAGTTCACGCCGCTGCAGACGACCTACTCGATCATCAACCTGGCGATCGACCGCGGCCAGCCGCGGACGTTGCGCCTGTCCGGCCTGCTCGGCGCGTACATCACGCACCGCAAGGACGTCATCCGACGGCGCACGCGCTACCTGCTGCGCAAGGCCGAGGAGCGGATGCACATCGTCGAGGGCCTGCGGATCGCCGTCGGCAACATCGACGAGGTCATCGCGATCATCCGCGCCAGCGCCAGCCGCGACGACGCGAAGGGCAAGCTGTCCGAGCGCTTCGGCCTGTCCGACCGACAGAGCCAGGCGATCGTCGACATGCGCCTGGGCAGCCTGACCGGGCTGGAGCGCGAGAAGCTCGAGGAGGAGTACGCCGCGCTGGCCGCCGAGATCGCCGACCTGTCGGACATCCTGGCCCGCGAGGAGCGCGTGATCGCGATCATCCGCGAGGACCTCGACGACCTCGAGTCGCGCTTCGGCGACGCGCGCCGCACCGAGATCTCCGACGAGGAGATCGACGGCAGCTTCGACATGGAGGAGCTGATCGCGGACGACCTGATGGTCGTGACCGCGTCGCGCGAGGGCTACGTCAAGCGCGTGCCGATCGACGTCTACCGCGCGCAAGGTCGCGGCGGCCGCGGCGTCCGCGGCAGCGAGACGAAGGACGACGACGTGCTGCGCCAGATCTTCGTCGCGGGCACCAAGGACTACCTGCTGTGCTTCTCGAACACCGGCAAGGTGCACTGGCTGAAGGTCTACCAGCTGCCGGAAGCGAACCGGACGTCGAAGGGTCGCTCGATCGCGAACCTGCTGCCGATGGCCGAGGGCGAGGTGATCACGAACATCCTGCGCGTCGAGGAGTTCGACGCGGAGAGCGCGGTGTTCTTCGCCACCAAGCAGGGCGTCGTGAAGAAGACGGCGCTCGAGGCCTTCTCGCGCCCGAAGCGCGGCGGCATCTGGGCGATCGGCCTGGAAGAGGGCGACGAGGTCGTCGGCGTCGGCCTGACGCACCCCGGCGACACGATCGCGCTGTGCACGGCGAACGGCCGCGCGATCCGCTTCGACGAACAGGCGGCGCGCCAGATGGGTCGCACGGCCCGCGGCGTGCGCGGCATCAAGCTGCTCGACGACGACGCGGTCGTCGGCATGGTCGTCTCCGAGGACGGCGCGGCGATCCTGACGGCGTGCGAGAACGGCTACGGCAAGCGCACGCCGCTCGAGGAGTACCCGATCAAGGGCCGCGGCGGTCAGGGCGTGATCAACATCCGCGCCGGGGACCGCAACGGCAAGGTCGTCGGCGTGTCGCTCGTGCAGGACGCGGACGACATCATGTTCATCACCGCGTCGGGCATGATCGTCCGGACGCCGGTCGCGGACATCTCCAGCATGGGCCGCAACACGCAAGGCGTGCGCCTGGTGAACACCAAGGACGGCGACGCGCTGGTCGCGATCGAGGCCGTGCGCGTCGGCGACCTGGAGCGCTACGTCGCGCAGGACGAGGAAGAGGGCGCCGCGGACGAGGCTACGGACGGCGTTGCGGACGCAGCGGCGGACGACCCGCCGAAGGACGCGGCGACCGACACGGACGACGACGCCGGAGAGGACTCCTGAGATGGGCATCCAAGAACGACTCGACACCGACCTGAAGCAGGCGATGCGCGACCGCGACGAGCTGGTCAAGGGCACGCTGCGCATGGTGATCGCGGAGATGAAGAACAAGCGCATCGAGCTCGGCCGCGACCTCGAGGAGTCCGAGGCCGAAGCCGTCCTCATGCGCTCGGTGAAGTCGCGCCAGGACAGCGAGTCGCAGTACCGCGACGCGGGCCGTCCCGAGCTGGCCGACAAGGAGGCCGCCGAGGTCGGCGTGATCCAGCGCTACCTGCCCGAGCAGCTCTCCGACGACGAGGCGCGCACGGTCATCCAGGGCGTGATCGCCGAGGTCGGCGCGACTTCGAAGAAGGACATGGGCGCGGTGATGAAGTCCGTGATGGCGTCGCACAAGGGGCGCATCGACGGGCGGACCGTGCAGCGGATCGTCGGCGAGCTGCTCGCCTGAGCGGCCGCGGCCCGTGGCGGACACGCAGAGCGTCGACGCGGACGGCGCGCGGCCGGCCGACGTCGTCGGGCGCCACCGGAAGGGGCTCGCGCGGCGCACCGCGTTGATCTCCGTGCTGACGCTGGTCAGCCGCGTCCTCGGCTTCGTCCGCGAGATCCTCTCCGCGTCGCTGTTCGGCCACGCCTCGGGCCTGTTCGACGCCTTCCTCACCGCGTGGCGCGTCCCGAACCTCTTCCGGCGCTTCCTGGGCGAGGGCGCGATCAGCGCCGCGCTGCAGACGAAGCTGACCGAGGTCGACCACGACCGCGGCGAGGACGCCGGCCGCTTCCTGTTCCAGGCAACGGGCCGCGTGGTCGGCGTGCTGCTGATCGTCGTGACGGCGGCGACGATGCTCGTCGCGCACTACCTGCCCGACGACGTCGCGATCGCCGGCACGCCGATCCTGGGTCCCGACGCCGCGGCGTTGCGCGAGCTCGTCGTGCGCCTGTCGCCGTTCGTGGTCCTGATCTGCCTGACGGCGGTCGCGTCGGGCGGCTTGCAGGTGCGCGGGCACTTCGCCGCGCCGGCGTTCGCGCCGGTGATCCTGAACCTGGTGTGGATCGGCGCGCTCGTGGTCATCG
>JAUHYB010000141.1 GCA_030426745.1 bacterium | reverse complement strand
ACGCGCTCGATCGCGTTGTTCGTGCCCGACGACCCGATGCAGTCGTCCCAGCCCATCTCGCGCAGCTGGCGCTTGAACGGGCGCAGCTCGAGCCGCGCCGCCACGCTCGCGCGCGCGAAGCGCTCCGGGTCGATCGCGCCGCCCTCGAAGTAGGTCTCCGCGTAGCCGACGCAACCCATGGGCAAGCTGTGCAGCCGCAGCGGCTCGACGCGCTCGCCCACGATGAACTCGGTGCTGCCGCCGCCGATGTCGATCACGAGCCGGCGGTCGGTGTCGTCCGCCATGTCGTTCGCGACGCCCAGGTAGATCAGGCGCGCTTCCTCGGAGCCGTCGATCACGTCGATGCGGTGGCCCAGCGCGGCTTCCATGCGCTCGAGGAACGCCTCGGCGTGCTTCGCGCGGCGCAGCGTGTTCGTCGCGACCGCGCGCACCTCGCCGGAGGAGTGGTCGCGCAGGCGCTGGCCGAAGCGCTCCAGGCAGGAGAGCGCGCGCTCCTGCGCCTCGGGCGCGATGCGGCCCTTCGCGTCCATCCCCGCCGCCAGCGCGACGCGCTCGCGCAAGCGGTCCACCGGCATCGGCCGGCCGTCGACCAGCCGCGCGACCAGCATGTGGAAGGAGTTCGAGCCGAGGTCGACCGCGGCGATCGTGGGGGTGATGTTCTCCGGACCCATCGGCCCGCATCCTGCCGACTGGAACGGGCAGTGGGAAGCCCGCGACCCCTGCCGCGTTCAGTCCGGGAAGGCCCAGACCGCGCGCAGCGCCTCGATCACCTCGCGGCGCACGACCTCCGGCGACAGGCGGCTGGGGCGCAGCGCGCCGTTGTGCTCGGCGAACTGCGGCACGTCGGCGTCGCCGTACCACAGCTCCGGCGCGGCGCCCTCCGTCGGCTGCGCGCGCCACGCGGCGGTCGGTTCGCCGGCCTCGCGCTCGAGCGCGTCGAGGTGCGCGGCGAGCGCGGCCAGGTCCGGCCGGTCTCCCGCGCCGCGGTCGGGCAGGTCGAACCAGCTGGTCGTGTTCAGGATCAGCCGGTAGGTCGCGCCGTCCGCGCGCGGCCCGACGACCAGCACGCGGTCCGCGTCCGTGTCGGCGTACAGCGCGTGGCGCCCGGGGTCGAAGGCGTCCGCGCCGTCGCGCGACGAGGTGACGCCCGGCGCCGCGGTGTGCACGTCGAGCTCGAGGTGCACGAGTTCCTCGAAGGTCGCCGCCGCGAGGTCCGCGCGGTCCGCGCGCCAGGCGGCGAGGCCGTCCGCGAAGTACGGCTCCCAGGGCGCGAGGTCGCCGGTGAGCCACTCGGGCAGGACCTCGAGCATGCGCTGCATCGCGAGGTTCCAGCGCGCTTCGTCTTCCAGGCCCGCGAAGTCCGCGGCCCACGGCGAGCGCTCCGCGTCGACGCACGCGCCGACGAGCAGGTCGACGATCATCGCGCGCTCGTCGCGCGGCCGGAAGAAGTCGCCGGCGGCCGCGGCGGCGAGCAGCTCGTCCTCCAGCTCCAGCGCGCGCTCGGGGTGCAGCACGGCGAAGGCCGCGCACAGCCCGTCGGTGTCGACGTGGTTGTTCGCGACGGCGACGCAACCGGCCGCCAGGTCGGCGCGGCGCGCGGGGTCGAGCTTCGCGAAGGCGAGCGCCGCGCCGGTCGACAGGTCGTGCTTCAGCTCGGGCGGCGTGGTGTTGCCCGGCCAGTGCGACAGCGCGAGGCCCGGCGCGCCCCACGCCCCGTCGACGGCGATGACCGGCGCGTCGCCGGGCGCGGACTGCATGCGGAAGGGGAGGTCCATGCCGCGCAGTCTAGCGGGGTCCGTGACCCGCGGTACCGCGTTCGAACTTCCAGTGGAGCGGCGCGAGCGAGGGGCAGCCGGAAGACCGTTCCTCGCTCGCGCCGCCGCGCCGGTTCGTCGCCCGCGGTTCCGCGCGGCGCGGCTCAGCCGCCGGTGCCGCCGCCCGCGCCGTCGTCGCCGCCCTGCTCCTGTTCCTTCTTCCGCGCCGCCTCTTCCTCCTCGCGCTTCTTGCGCTCGGCCTTCTCGCGCTTCTCGATCTTCTTCTCGAGCAGGCGGGCGTTGTTCTGGCTGTCGCGGTGCGCGATCCGGATGCCGGCGCGCGCGCCCTCGGAGAGGTCCTTGCGCTGCAGCTGCTCCTCGGCGAGCTCCGTCGCGCGCCGGTACATCTCGAGCGCCTGGTCCAGGTCGCGGTCGAGGCAGTAGTGCAGGATCACCGCCGTGTCGTTCAGGTAGACCGGGTTGTCGGGCTCCAGCGCGAGCGCGCGCGAGTAGCTGATGTAGGACGCCTCGTGGTACTGCTTGCGCAGCGCCTCCGACTCCTCGTCCTTCTTCAGCCTCATGTAGTCGCCGGCGTCGCGGTAGAAGAGGCCGGCGTTGTTCCAGTAGGCGGAGTGCTCGGGCGTCGCCGCGGCCTGGATCAGCGCGAGTCGCGCCGCGCGCAGCGCCTTGTCCGCGTCGCGCGTCGCCTCGTAGCTCGTCGCGTAGTGACCGACGACGCCCTCGACGATCGCCAGGTTGAAGCGCGGGTTCGACTGGATCGTCGCGCTGAGCGCCTCGGCGTCGAGGTCCTGGAAGCGGAACAGCGCGTCCGCCGCGCCGTCGAAGTCCTCGCGGCTGAAGCGCGAGGTCGCGATCGTCCACCAGGCGTTCGAGTAGGCGGGCCACTTGCGCACGGCGGCGAGCATCGCTTCCTCGGCGCCGGCGTAGTCCTTCGCCTGGTTGCGCGCGAAGCCGAGCCACCACAGGAGCGTCGCGTCGCCCTGCGTCTCCGCGCCGTAGACCCGCTCGTAACCGGCGGCGCCGGCCTCGAGCGCGGCCAGGAAGCCCTCGTCGCCGAGCTGGCCCATGGCCGCGCCGTAGTCGACCTTCGACGGGTCGTAGGTCATCGCGAGGACGTAGTCGTCCTTGGCCTCGGCGGCGCGCTCGGCCCACACCAGCAGGTACGCGCGCTGCACGGCCGCATCCGCGACGAGCGTGCGGTCGGCGTACTCCTTCGGCGTCGGCAACGCGTCGATCACCGCGCCGAAGGCGTCGAACGCCGCCTGCCAGTGCGCGGCCGCTTCCTCGGCCTCGGCCTCGTCCGGCTTGGCGGCCGAGTACTGGCTGAAGGCGACCTTGCCGAGCAGGTACTGCTCGCGCGGTCCGGCGCCGGACACCTGGAGCGCGCGCTCGGCCGCGTCGCGGGCGACGTCGAGCTCGGCCGCCCACCACGCCGCGTCGGCCAGCGCGGCCCACGCGTCGGAGTAGGTCTCGGGATCCTGCTCGAGCGCCGCCTGGAAGTGCACGACCGCGTCGCCGTAGTTCATCGCCGCGAAGCCGCCGGTGCCCTGCGCGACGTGCTGGGCCGCCTTGCCGGCGAAGGAGTAGCCGTAGAGGTAGGAGCACAGCGCGGCGGGCGCGCCCTCGGTCTCCATCTCCTGCGCGCGGTCCAGCGCGTCGTTCGTGCGGCCGAGCGCGATCCACGCGCGCAGCACCCAGCGCTCGCTCTGGAAGTCCTGCTGCAGCTCGTGCGCGCGCTCGAAGTGGGTCAGCGCGCGGCCGGGGTCGATCGCCAGCAGCTTGCGCCCCGCGGCGATCTCGTCGGCGGCGGAGGCTTGCGCGCGAACGATCGGCGCCGGCACGGCGGTCGCGATCGCGGCGGTCGCGGAGACGGAGGGCGCGAGGAACAGCGGCGACAGGAACAGGGTCGCCGCGAACGGCGCGGCGGAGGGGATCGCGTTCAGCATGGTCGGCGGCGGAGTCGGGGTCCGCGGGTCGGGGCCTGGGTCGTCGGGCGCCGGAACGGCGCGAGCGCCGCCGAAGGGGCGTTCGGCGGCGCGGCGGCGCGGCAGTACGGGGGAGGAGCCCCGTGGCGGGGGCTGGGGGAGGGGTCGGGTCGGGTCGGTCCTCTGAGCGGACTGCGAGCGGTGCGGGAGCGGCGCCGGGGCGGCGCGGGCCGTCGCCGGCTACTCCGGGACGGCGACCGGCCAGCCATAGGCCGCGTCGATCTCGGCGTCACTCACTTCGTCGCGCTCGAGTTGCTTGCAGAGCGGCAAGTAGACCGTGTCGATGATGGGGCGCGGGTCCGGGCCGATCTCCTGGCTCTTCTCGAACCAGTTGCGGGCCACGATCGGGCGCTTGCGCAGGCTGAGCTCCAGGAAGCCCAGGTTCTCGTAGGCGTCGCCCAGGGCGTTCTCGACGGCGTAGCGCTGCTCGTCGTCCAGGTCGTCGCGCGTCAAGGCGGCCTGCGCGGCGTCCTTCGCGTCCATCAGGTAGGACTCCGCCGCGTCGACGTCGTCGCGCAGGTAGTAGACCTGCACCAGGCCGCAGTCGTTCACCGTCCGCGCGTTGTCGGGCTCGAGGCGCACGGCCTCGACGTAGGCCGCGTAGGACGTGCGCATGTGTTCCTCGGCGCGGCGCACCAGATCGCGCGCGACGGACAGGCGTCGCTCGCGCTCCTCGGGCGCCATGTCCTCCGCCGAGGTGACGCGCGTGACGATCGACGTCGCGACGTCGTTCAGCGCCACGCCGGCGTCGCGGTGGAAGAAGCCCGCGTCGTTCGCGAGCTTGCCGCTGTCGGGCGCGTAGGCGTGCAGCGTGCTCGACAGGCTCGCGGCCTTCTCCAGGCTGCGCAGGCGCTCCTCGTCGTCGAGCGACTCGTCCGCCCAGCGCTGGTTGTAGCCGAACACGACGAACTCGAGCCCGCGCACGCCGTCGTCCATGCGGCCCTCGAGCTTCCAGCGCAGGCCGCCCTCGAGCAGGTCCTCCATCGACAGGAAGGCGTCGCGCGCCGCGTCGAGTCGACCGGCGTGCACGTGGCTCCAGCCCTGGCCGGCGCGTGACACGACCTCGTAGCCGATCGCGCGTTGCGCGTACTGCGCGTCCGCCGCGCGCGCGGCGCGGAAGGCGCCCTCGGCGGTCAGGAACAGGTCGGCGCGGTCCGCGCGCTCGGACTGCAACGCGGCGACGCCGACCTCGAAGGCGGCCATGCCGTGGCCGTAGCGACACGCGGGCGACTCGGGGTAGTCCCGCGCGAGGCCCGCGTAGACCTCCAGCACGCCCTCCTCGCCGGAGAGCGCGCGCGCCGAGCGCGTCAGCGTCTCGTGCAGCGGCGCGTCCTCGGGCGCGTGCATCACGCCGCGCCGCGCCGCGTCGCGCGCCTGGCCGTACTCGCCGGCACGCTCGTGCGACAGCGCGACCTGGTTCCAGCCCCACGCCTCCTCGGGCGCGATGCCGACCCAGGCCGAGGCGTGACCGCGCCACTCTTCGCACAGCGAGGGGACGTCTTCGTCGACGAGCTGTCCGTTCGCGGCGAGGCTCGCGGCCCAGCCGAGGACCTTCGTCGCGATGCGCTCGGGCGGCTCGGGCAGCAGCGCCTCGTCGGGCGAACCCGCGTCGCGCGCCGCGTCGCCGCGCCGCACGGCCGCCAGCGCGCGCGCGATGCGCGCCGGGTCGCCGTCGGCGTAGAGCTGGAACTCGGCCTGCGCCAGCGCGTACCACGCGGCCGGCCGCTCGCCGGAGCGGGCCGCGCGGCTCGCGTTGCGCAGCGCGTCCTCGAACAGGATCGCGTCGCCGTCCTCGATGCCCATGCGCAGCGTCGCGCACGCGCGCAGGAAGCGCAGCTCGGCGTCGGCCGGCGCGACGCGCACCGCTTCGTCCAGCGGCAACATCGCGTCGCGCGGGTCGCCCGACTCCAGCTCGCGGCGGCCCTCGGCCAGCGCGCGCTGCAGCACGAGCGCCTCGATCTGCGTGCGCAGCGCCTCGCTCTCCGGCGAGGTGCCGGACAGCTCGACCGCCGCGTCGTGGGCCGCGAGCGCGCCGCGGGCGTCGCCGCGCGCCAGGCGCTCGCGGGCCTCGACCAGGCGCTGGTCGGCGAGCAGGTCGGACAGCATCGCGTGCGCCTCCTCGACCTTGCCCTCGGACAGGAGCAGCGCGGCGCGGTCCGCCGGCGTGGCGGGCGCGGCCGGGCGGTCGGCGGGCGCCTCCTTCGTGCTCGAGCAGGCGGCGAGCGCGGCGAGCGAGGCGAGGAGCAGCGGGGCGCCTCCTCGGCGGGGACCCGGGCGGAGGGGGTTCGGGCGGAACGTGCGCGGGCGGTAGGGGCGAGGCATGCGGGACCGGGGGTCGGGGACGCGGCGGAAGCGCGGATTGTAGTCCCCGGGGGGCCGCGATCCACGCCGCGCGCGGCTCCCCGGGTCGCGGAGCGCGCCGCACGAATTCTCGGGCGGTCCCTTTTCCGAGGGCATCCGAGCGGGAAGATGGCGCACCGTGCGTCGTCCGAGCGCCCTCGGACCGCGCACCCCCCGCTCCCGTCCCACGCATGCACGCCTCCAGCACGCCGCCCGTCCAGGGCACGCTCCGGCGCCCGCCCCAGGGCCCGGGCCGCCCCCTCGCCCGCCGCTCGTCGCTCGGTTCCCGCGTCTCGCGGCGGCTCCGCGCCGTCCCGTTGGTCGCGGCGCTGTTCGCGCTCCTCGCGGCGCCCTCCTGCGACAACGTCGCCTGCGTCTTCAGCGAGGCCGGGTGCGTGAACCAGAACTCGAGCGGCGGCATCGGCTCGCAGCCCGCGACGCGCCTCAGCACGGCGGACTGGGTGCGCCCGGCCGCGCCGACGGTCACGCGCATGCTGCCGTCCGCCGACGCGCACCCCGAGACGCCGATCGTCGTCGAGTTCTCCGAGTCGATGGCCGCGGACTCGGTGCGCGGGGCCTTCGAGATCCTCGAGTCCGGCGGCTTCGCCGGCCTGCCGCTGACCTCCACGCTGACCGGCGACGGCCGGCTCGCGGTCCTGTCCAGCGTGACCGCGCTCGACGAGGGCGCGACGTACCAGGTGCTGTACGCCGAGGACGCGCAGCTCTACGACCTGACCGGCCAGACGCTGAGCATCCCCGAGGACCGCGTGGTCGGCGAGTTCACCGTCGCGGAGACGCCGTCGGACGAGCCGAGCCTGCTGACGTCCTTCCCCGCCGACGGCGCGACGTCCGCCAGCGCGCTCTCCACGATCGTCGCCGTCTTCGACCGCCCGATGGACGCGTCGTCGATCAACGTGACGAGCTTCCGCGTGACGGTCGACGGCGGCGCGCCGCCGACGAACACCGGGCCCGTCGTGCTGCAGGCGACCGTCGGCATGGGCGCCAGCGCGCCCGACCCGCGCGTCGTGCTGTGGCGCGCGCAGAATGCGCTCGGCGACCGCCTGTCCTTCGGCGACGACGCGTCGGTGCAGGTCTCGCTCTCGAGCCCCGGCGGCGCCGGTCAGATCGAGGACGAGGACATGAACCCGCTGCCGGAGACCAGCTTCGGCTTCACGACCTCGCGGGTCCCGGCCCCGTCCGGCGCACAGATCCTGTCGACGCCGAACGACGCGATCGGCATCGCGAACCTGGACGGCACGACGCCGCTGTCGATGCAGGTCGACCTGGCGGTGCCCGCCGCCGACGGCGACACGCTCGAGATCTACCTCGTCGGCCGCGACCTGCAGAACGACGAGGACGACCTGCCGCGCAACGCGGCGCTGATCCGCACCTTCCCGCTGTCCGGCGGCGCGGTGTCCGTGCTGCTGTCGGAGGCCGAGCTGCGCCTCGCGCGCACGACCAGCCCGGTGACCGGCGTGTTCCAGGACGGCGACGTGACCTTCGCGTTCGCCGCCGTGTCGGGCGCGATCCGCACGCCGGTGCGCGTGCTGGACGTCGACGCGGCCGGCGCGGACGTCGTCGACCCGGTGCTCGACACCACGGCGCCGTCCCTGGTCGAGCTCGGCCACTTCGGCGAGCAGGTCAGCGAGTTCCGCAGCGACCTGCGCGACCTGGTCGTGAACGGCGTGGCGAACGAGGAGCTGCGCTCGGTCGAGGTCCGCACGCAGATCGGCCTCGTCGTGTTCGACAACGGCACCTTCCCGGACGTGGCCAGCTTCGACGCGACGACCGGTCGCTTCCTGGCGCAACCGGTGACGCTGGGCCTGGTCGACGCGGCGGACCTGCCGGCGACGCTCGAGGTCACGCTGTACGACGCCGCGCTGAACGCCTCCGACACGACGATGGTGCCGTTCTACCAGCTCGGCGCCAGCGGACCGGGCGCGGCGCTGCCGGGCCCCGACGTGACGGTGACGGTCTTCGACGCGCGCAGCCTGCTGCCGGTCGCCGGCGCGCAGGTGTTCACGCACGAGGACGACGGCGGCGTGTACACCGCGGTCGCCACGGCGACGACGGACATGCAGGGCCGTGCGAGCCTGGCGTCCGCGATCGTCGGCGAGACGATCGTCTCGGTCGACGCGACGGGCTACGACCTGTTCAGCTTCCACGGCGCGCCGACCGCGCGGCTCGACGTGCCGCTGCACGCCACGGGCACGGGGACGGCGGTCGTCGCCGCGGGCCTGGGCGCGAACTTCGAGGAGATCTCGTTGCTGGACAACCTGATCTACGACTCGCGCGTGCCGTTCCCGTTCAGCGGGCTGTCTTCGGCCACCAGCTGCTTCTTCAACCCGTTCACCGAGCAGACCGGCTGCGTGTTCGACGCCTACGGCGCCGAGGCGCGGCGGCTGGGCGCGCTGACGAGCTTCTCGGTCAACGAGCCCGCGAACGAGGGCCTGTACTCCGCGGAGAGCTTCCTGCGCGCGTTCGTGTGGGAGGCGCCGCGACCGGGCCTGGAGCCGGGCTCGACGGCCAGCCCCGCGCTGATCGTCGATCAGC
>JAUHYB010000635.1 GCA_030426745.1 bacterium | reverse complement strand
GCCGGCGTCACGGCGAGCGCGCGCTGGCCCAGCGCGAAGGCCGCGGCGGCGCGCACTTCGGGCGCCTCGTCGGCGGTCGCCGCGACCAGCGCCCGGTCCGCGCCCGCGGCGCCGCGCGGGGGCTCGATGCGCGCCAGGGCCAGGGCGGCGGCGCGGCGCTCGGCGCGCGTCCCGCCCGACAGCGACGCGAGCAGCGCCCCCTCGCGGTCCTCGCCGTGGGCCTCGACCTCCGCGATCGCGAGCAAGGCGGCGTCCTCGGCGCGCTCGGGCGTCGCCGCGGACCCTCCATCCCCGCTGGTGGGAGCGGCGGAGCGGCAGGCGGCGAGCAGGACGAGCAACAGGAACGTGGAGCGCAGCATGGCGGAAGCGGATCGCGGGGGTGGGGGGCGGAGGGCGCGCGCCGTATTATGGAGGGTTGGGAGGGCGCGCCCCAGATCCTCCCGAAGCCCCGGAGACCCATGACCACCGCACCGATCCCCGAAGTGCTCGACGCCCTCCGCGCGGGCCGCATGATCATCCTCGTCGACGACCCTTCGCGCGAGAACGAAGGCGATCTCGCGATGCTCGCCGAACACGTGACGCCCGAGGCGATCAACTTCATGGCGACGCACGGGCGCGGCCTGATCTGCCTGCCGATGGCGCCGGAGATCTGCGACCAGCTGGAGCTGCTGCCGCAGGTCGCGAACAACACGAGCTCGATGGGCACCGGCTTCACCGTCTCGATCGAGGCCGTGCAGGGCGTGACGACCGGCATCAGCGCCGCGGACCGCGCGCACACGATCCGGACGGCGGCGGCGCCGGACGCGAAGCCGAGCGACCTGGCGCGGCCCGGCCACATCTTCCCGCTGCGCGCGCGCGAGGGCGGCGTGCTGGTGCGCGGCGGCCAGACCGAGGGCACCGTCGACCTGGCGCGGCTCGCGGGCTCGCGCGCGGCCGGCGTGATCTGCGAGATCATGAACGAGGACGGGACGATGGCGCGCATGCCCGACCTCGAGCGCTTCGCCGAGCAGCACGACCTCTTGATCTGCACGATCGAGGACATCATCGAGTACCGCCGGCGCACCGAGCGGCTGGTCGAGCCCGCCGACGAGGGCGTGCCGCTGCCGACGCCCTTCGGGACCTTCCAGGTGCACCTGTTCCGCTCGAAGATCGACGGCAAGGAGCACATCGCGCTGTCGCGCGGGCTGAACGAGCCGGGCCCGGACGGGCCGCGGGCGCCGCTGGACGAGCCGGTGCACGTGCGCGTGCATTCCGAGTGCCTGACCGGCGACGTCTTCCACTCGATGCGCTGCGACTGCGGCGAGCAGCTGGACCGCGCGCTGGAGATGCTGGGCGCCGAGGAGCGCTCGGTGCTCGTCTACATGCGCCAGGAGGGCCGCGGGATCGGCCTGGAGAACAAGCTCAAGGCCTACCGCCTGCAGGACGAGGGGATGGACACGGTCGAGGCGAACCAGGCGCTCGGCTTCGCCGCCGACCTGCGGGAGTACGGCCTGGGGGCCCAGATCCTCCACTACCTGGGGGTGCGCCGGATGAAGCTCCTCACGAACAACCCCAAGAAGATCGCCGGCCTGCACGGCCACGAGCTCGAGGTCGTCGACCAGGTGCCGCTGCGCGCCGAGCCTAACCGCAGTAATCTCCACTACTTGCGCACGAAGCGCGACAAGCTCGGGCACCTGCTCGAGGACGTGGACGGCCCGCTGGTCGCCCGGGATCCGCGGGAATAGACCCCGCCGACCGGCGTCGGATGCGCCGCGATGGGAACGTCCATGACGGAGCCGGCACGAGCAGAGGACCACCAACT
>JAUHYB010000634.1 GCA_030426745.1 bacterium | reverse complement strand
ATCGACGCGGTGCAGGTCGCCTACGACCAGGTGCCGGACGGCAACGCGGTCGAGATCGCGGTCTGGGACGACGTGGACATGGACGGCGACCCGACGAACGCCGTGCGCGTCAGCACGCACGCGACGATCGTCGCCAACGCCGGCACGGGCATCTTCAACAACGAGGTGCTCCCCGTCCCCGCCGGCATCACGGGCGACGCCTGGGTCGGCGCGATCGTCACGCAGGCCGCGGGCGAGTTCCCCTGTCCGATGGACTACCTGAACTTCGAGGCGTACCCGACGACGTCGTACGTCGCGCTGCAGCTCGCGGCGACGGGCACGCCCTTCGACAGCTCGGACCTCTCGCTGAACGACCAGACGCCGGTGTCGATCACCGCGACGGGCTTCGGCGCGGTGTGGTTGCTGCGCGCGACGGGCACCGAGTCGACGAAGACGATCGGCACGCCGATCTGCGCCGGTGACGGGACGGCGGGCGCGTGCCCCTGCGGCAACGAGTCCGCGGTCGGCGCCGAGGAGGGCTGTCAGAGCTCGCTCGGCTTCGGCGCGACGATCACCGCGTCCGGCAGCACGGTGTTCGCGAACGACAACCTGGCGTTCACGCTGGCGCAGGCGCGCCCGAACCAGCCGAGCCTGCTCGTGCAAGGCACCAACCTGACGGGCATCCCGTTCAAGGACGGCTTCCTGTGCATGGGCAACCCGACCGAGCGCGTGCAGGTGGTCTTCCTGGACGCGAACGGCGAAGGCACGACGACGGCGTCGATCGTGACCGAGGGCAACGTGCCCGGCGCGGGCGTCACACGCTACTACCAGTTCTGGTTCCGCGACCCGGGCGGCGTCAGCCCCTGCGGCACGGGCTCGAACTTCTCGGCCGGCCTCGAGATCCTCTGGACCTGATCGACGCGCCGAAGGGCGCGCGGGCGCGATCCTCGAGCGAGGGTCGCGCCCGCGTTCGTTCGGCGCGTTCGTCGCGCGCGCGTCAGTCCGTGAGCCACGCGCGGTAGGTCGCGCGGCGTTCGTCCTTCGCGACCGGCACGCGGCGGCGGTACCGGCGCGCCTCCTCGGGGTCGCAGTCGGCGACGACCAGGCCCGGCGCGCCGTCGCCTTCCGCCAGCGCCGCGCCGTGCGGAGACACGACGAGCGAGTTGCCGGGGAAGGCGAGCTGCAGCGCGCGCCTGCCGACGACCGCCTCGCCGGTGCGGTTCGTCGCGAGGACGAAGCACTGGTTCGACACGGCCGTGCCGCGCACGAGCGCGTCCCAGTGCGGCGCGCGCGGCGTCGGCCACTGCGCGCAGACCAGCAGCAGGTCGGCGCCGGCGCGGAACGGGACGCGCAGCAGCTCGGGGAAGCGCAGGTCGTAGCAGACGACGCCGGACACGCGCGCGCCGTCGAGCGCGACCGTGTCGGGCGGCGCGTCGCCGGCGGCGAAGGCCTCGCCCTCGGCCGTCGGCGTGAACAGGTGGACCTTGTCGTAGACGAGGCGCGCGGCGCCGCGCTCGAACAGCGTCAGGCGGTTCGTCGGCAGGTCGCGCGGGCCGCGACGCGGGCCCCACGCGCTGCCGCCTGCGGCGAGGCCGAGGTCCGCGGTCCAGCGCCCGAGCTGCGCGACCGCCTCGTCGTTCGCGCGCTCGAGGCCGGCGTCGACCCGCGCGTCCGGGACGAACGACACCGTCCACATCTCCGGCAGCAGCACGAGCGCCACGCCGCGGTCCGCCGCGTCGCGCAGGCCGCGCTCGACCGCGGCCAGGTTCGCGTCCGGATCCCCGGCGCGGACGTCGAACTGAAGGGCGGCGACGCGCATGCGCG
>JAUHYB010000633.1 GCA_030426745.1 bacterium | reverse complement strand
CGCGTGATGCCGTAGGCGACCGGCGGCAGCACCATCGCGCGCACGCCCTCGGCCTCCAGCATCTCCGCGGCGCGCAACGACTGCGCGCGCGCGATCGTCACGTCGGTGTCCAGCGGCAGGTGCGGGCCGTGCGGCTCCGTGCTGCCGATCGGCACGATGGCGACCGTCTTCTCGTCGAAGTAGGGCTCGGCCTCCGGCCACGTGCGCTTGGCGAGTTCCGTCATGGTCGGCCGTCCTTCACTTCAGCAGCTTGCGGGCGATCTTCCCACGGTCGTTCTTCGGCAGCTCGTCGTGCCACTCGAACACGCGCGGGTACTTGTACGGTGCCAGGCGTTCCTTGACGTGCGCCTTCAGCGCGCCGGCCGTCTCGTCGCCGGGCGCGAAGCCGGCGTTCAGAACGACGCAGGCCACGCAGGTCGTCAGGCCGTCCTGGTCGCGCCCGATGACGCAGACCTCGGCGACGGCTTCGTGCCCCAGCAGCGCGTTCTCGATCTCCAGCGGCGACACCCAGATGCCGCTGACCTTCAGCAGGTCGTCGGCGCGGCCCTCGTAGTAGTAGTAACCGTCCGCGTCGCGCACGAAGATGTCGCCGGTCGTGCACCAGGCGCCCTGGAAGGTCTCGTTCGACTTGCGCTTGTCGCCCCAGTAGCAGATCGCCGTCGACGGGCCCTTCACGCGCAGGCGCCCGGGCTCGCCGTCGGGCATCGACGCGCCGTCCGGGCCGACGATGTCGACCTCGTATCCCGGCACGACCTTGCCGAGGCTGCCGAGCCTCACGTCGCCCGGCCGGTTCGACACGTAGATGTGGAACATCTCGGCCGAACCGATGCCGTCCAGGATCTCGATGCCGGTGCGCGCCGTCCAGCGCTCGTAGAGCTCGGCGGGCAACGCTTCCCCCGCCGACAGCGCGACGCGCAGGCTCGACAGGTCCAGCCCGTCCAGCTCGTCCGACGACAGCAGCTTGTTGAACATCGTCGGCACCCCGGTGAGGAAGGTCGGGCGGTGCTTCGTGATCAACGCGGCCAGCGTCTCGGCCGTCGAGCGCTCGGGGAACAGCACCGCCGTCGCGCCGACGCGGAACGGGAACATCAGGTTCGTGCCCGTCGCGTACCCGAAGAACAGCTTCGGCACCGACAGGCACACGTCGTCCTCGCGGTATCCGGCGACGCCCAGCGCGTACAGCTCGGTGTTCGCGGCGAAGTCGTAGTGCGAGTGCACGCAGGCCTTCGGCATGCCGGTCGACCCGCTGGTGAACAGCCACCCCGCCAGGTCGTCGGGGCCGGTCGGCGCGCAGGCGGCCAGGTCGCTCGTCGGGTCCTCCGCGGCCAGCAGGTCCTCGTACGCGTGGTGGCCCTGCGCGTCGCCGCCGACGACGACGACGTGTTCGCACAGCGGGGACGCCTTCGCGGCCGGCTCGATGTCGCCCAGCACCTCCTCGCTGGTGACGACGATGCGCGCCTTGGTGTACGCCAGGTAGTGCTCGAACTGCTCGCGGTGCAGCAGCGGGTTCACCATCGCGAACACGCACCCCGCGCGCAGCGTCGCGAACCACGTCTCGGCGAACTCGAACCCGTCGGGCAGCACGATCAAGACGCGCTCCTCGGGCCGCGCGCCCAGGCGTCGCAGCGCCGCCGTCAGCCGCCGCACGCGGTCGATCAGCTCGCCGTAGGTCCGCTGGTCGTCGCCGCACAGGAGCGCGACCTTGTCCGCCCGGCCCTCGGCCTCGTGGCGGTCCAGGTAGTACTCGCAGAGGTTGAAGCGCGCCGGGAAGTCCGGCCACGCGCGCGACGCGTCGTCCATGCG
>JAUHYB010000140.1 GCA_030426745.1 bacterium | reverse complement strand
TGCCCGCGTCGCCGTCCTCGGCCTCCAGCGGGTGGAAGCCGGTCGTGCCGGTCGTGTTCGGTCCGGAGACCGTGCGGACGATGCCGGTCGGGCCGGAGTAGTCGAAGTCCGTCACGTCCGCGACGAAGATCCAGTCGTCGGGCGTGCGGACGACGCCGCCGCCGAAGTCGACCGCGTCGAGCCAGAGGTCGCCGTCGACGTCACCGCCCGCGGCGGGACCGGAGACGACGAACGATTGGGCCGCGGCGAAGGGCGCGCACAACGCGAGCCCGGCCAGCGCCCCGAGGAAGGGTTGCTTGCGCATGGGGAATCTCAGTGGGTGTCGATCCGATGGTGAGGCGGCCCCGGCGGACGGGGCCCGGCTCCGCGGAGGGGGGGAGGAGCCGCGGGAAGGCTACCGCCGCTCCCACCGGGCGGAACGGCGGATCCGGCGGTTCACCGCAAGCGAACACGGACGCCCGCGAGCGATTGACTCGCCGCGAGACAAGCGCGCGGCGCGCGGCGTCCGGAGGCCCGCGACCTTCGTCGGATCCGGGGGCGACGCGCCGGGCCGCCGGGTCGCCGGGTCGCCGGGTCGCCGGGCCGGTGGTGCGATGGTGTGATGGTGTGATGGTGCGATGGTGCAATGGTGCGATCGTGCGATCGTGCGGTGGGCCGTGGACCCGTGGACCGCCGGAAGCGGCGGAGCGGTTCGCGCGCGGCCGGCGCGGCGTAGGATGGCCCGCGCTCCCCCCGGCACCCGAAGGAACGCCACGCTCATGCTGCACCGCCTCCCGCTCGCGCTCGCTCTCCTGCCGCTGTTCGCGCCGGGCCTCGACGAGGTCTCGATCGAGCACCGCGCCGGCCTCACCTACGAGATGCGCATGACGCGCACGATGTCGATGCGGCTCGGCGAGGCGTCGATGCGCGTCGACGGGGTCGAGTATCCGGAGTCGCTGGTGCGGGGGGCGAGCCCCGACCGGGACGACGTCGAGACCGTGGTGCTGCGGGACGAGGTGCGGGAGGTCTCGGACGGTCGCCCCGTGCGCGTCGCACGGGAGTTCGCCGAGCTGGGCATCCGCCGCACCGTCGCGGACGAGACGACGGAGCACGCGGGCGCGCTCGAGGGCATGACGCTCGTGATCGCGCGAGGAGCGGAAGGGGGCGTCGAGGCCCGCCTCGAGGACGGCGCGGAAGAGACCGTCGACGACGCCTACCTGGCCGGACACGCCATCGAACACGACGTCTGGCGCTTCCTGCCCGCGGAGCCGGTGGAGCCCGGGGACTCGTGGAGCCCCGACGACGACGCGGTGAAGGCGCTGCTGCTGACGCCCGGCCCGCAGTACTACGGCACCGATCGGATCGCCGAGCTGCCGGTCCTGCTCGCCGAGGCGGCCGAGATCGAGGCCGTGGTGACCTTGCTCGACCGCGTGACGCTCGACGACGTGGAGTGCCACCGGCTGGAGTTGCGGGTCGAGATGCGGGCCGACCTGACGCGCATCCCGGGCGAGTTCGCGTCCGGCGACCTCGCGCCCGAGGGCACGGTGCGGGTCGAGAGCCTGCACCGCGGCGAGCTCTGGATCGCCGCCGAGCGCCGCTTCCCGCGCCGGTTCGAGGTCGAGAGCACGTGGAACCTCGGGGTCGAGATGGACCTCTCGCAGGACGGCGCGGAGGTCCGCGTCGAGATGGACTTCACCGCGAAGAACACCAGCGCGCGGGAGTGGGAGATCCTCGACTAGCGCGCTGTGATCCGAAGCCTCGGGGCGCCGAGGCAGCCGCGTCGGCGCGGAATCGGCGTCCGCGCGACATCGGACACGCCGCGATCCCGCGCCGCGCGGATCAGCGCAGGCGCTCGAGCACCAGGTCGTAGAGCCGCGTCACCGACGCGTCGGTCTCGAGCCCGGCGAGCTCGTCGCGGCCGATCCACGCCAGCTCGATCGACTCCGCGCTGACCACCTCGCGCGCCCCGCGCGGCGCGCGCGCGACGAAGCGCGTGTCGAGGTGCCAGTGCTCCGGCTCGCCGGGGCGCGCCGGGATCGTGTGGATGTCGAGGTCGATCGGCTCGGGGTCGATCTCGATCCCCGCGATGCCGCTCTCCTCGGTCGCCTCCAGCCACGCGACGTGCGCGAGGTTCGCGTCGCCGTCGCAGTGACCGCCCAGCTGCAGCCAGCGGCGCAGCTTGCGGTGGTGGGTCAGCAGCGCGCGCTCGCCCGCGTGGTCCAGCAACAGGCACGACGCGGTCAGGTGCCCCTCGAGGCAGCTGCGCCGGTGCGCGTCGCGCGGGTGCGCGTCGACGAAGTCGAGCATGCGCTGCTTCTCCAGCGCCTGCGCCTCGTCGTACGGCTCCCAGGCCGCGAGCGTCGCGCGCGCGAACGCGAGGTCCTCCACGCGCGACAACTCGGGCGGCGACGCCATCCTCAGTCGCGGTGCAGCTTGCGGTACTTGCCCGCGCCCGAGTCGCTGCCCTCGCCGCGCTCCGCGCGCAGCTTCTCGCGCCACTCGTGGTAGCTCTCGTAGTCGCCGTGGTGGAAGAACACCTCGCCCGACTTGTCGAACGCCAGCATGTGCGTGGCGACGCGGTTCAGGAAGTAGCGGTCGTGGGAGACGATGATCATCGACCCGCGGTACTCGGCGATCGCCTCCTCGAGCACGCGCATCGTGTCGAGGTCCAGGTCGTTCGTCGGTTCGTCGAGGATGATCAGGTTCGCCGGCTCGCGCAGCATCTTCGCCAGCAGCACGCGGTTGCGCATGCCGCCCGAGCACTCGCCCAGCTTCTTCTGCTGGTCCTCGCCCTTGAAGTTGAAGCGCGCGACGAACGCTCGCGAGTCGATGGTCTTGCCGTCGAAGGGCAGCTGCTCGTTGCCGTCGGTGATGTTCTCCCAGACCGACTTCGAGTCGTCGAGCACCGTGCGCGACTGGTCGAGGTAGCTGATCTCGACCGTCGAGCCGATGTCGATCTTGCCCTCGTCCACCGACTCCTTGCCGATGATCATCTTCATCAGCGTGGTCTTGCCGCGGCCGTTCGCGCCGATCACGCCGAGGATGCCGCCGGGCGGGATCTCGAACGTCAGGCCCTCGAACAGCGTGCGGTCGCCGAAGCTCTTCTTCAGGTCGCGCGCCTCCAGCACGCGGTCGCCCAGGCGGGGGCCCGGCGGGATGCGGAACTCGACCGACTCCAGCTGCTGACCGGGGCGCATCTCCTGCAGCTCCTTGAAGCGGTTCAGCCGCGCCTTCGCGCGCTTCGCCCGCGCGGCCGGAGTGCGGCTCTTCCACTCCAGCTCCCGCTGGTACATCTTCTCGTTCCGCGCGTCCGCCTGACGCTTGGTGTCCATCAGCTTCTGCTTGGCCACCAGGTAGTCGGAGTAGTTGCCCTTGTACGGCGTCCCCTTGCCGCGCTCGATCTCGAGCATCCACCCGACGACGTTGTCGAGGAAGTAGCGGTCGTGGGTGATCAGGATGACCGTGCCCGGGTAGTTCGCCAGGTAGTGCTCCAGCCACTCGACCGTCTCGGCGTCCAGGTGGTTGGTCGGCTCGTCGAGCAGCAGCATGTCCGGCTGCTCCAGCAGCAGCTTGCACAGCGCCACGCGACGCCGCTCCCCGCCCGACAGCTTCGTCACGTCCGCGTCCGGCGGCGGCAGGCACAGCGCGCCGGCGGCCTGCTGGAGGCGCGACTCGATGTTCCACACGTCGTGGTGGTCCATCTTGTCCTGGAGCTCCTGGAACTCCTCCTCGCGGCCCTCCATGTCCATGCAGACTTCGTTGTACTTCTCCTCGAGCTCGAGCAGCGGCTTGACCGCCTCCTGCAGGTTGCCCCACACGTCGAGGTCCTCGTTCAGCGGCGGCTCCTGCGACAGGTAGCCGATGTCCACGCCGTCCGCGGCGCGCGCCGTGCCTTCGATCGCCGTGTCCTCACCGGCGATGATGCGCAGCAAGGTCGACTTGCCCGCACCGTTCGCGCCGATCAAGCCGATCTTGGCGCCCTCGAGGAAGGACAGGGTGATCCCCTTGAGGACCTCGACCTGCCCGTAGAACTTCTGCAGGTCCTGCAGCTGGTAGACGATCTTTTCGGACATGGGGCGAAGAGGATAGCGCTCTCGCGGAAGCTTGCCAGGGGCGGGGCGAGACTCTGGACGGGGGCGCGGCCGCCGACAGGTGGGGGTGCCCGGCGGGTGCGGCGACGTCGGAGCCGTACGCCCCTGCGAGCGATCGGGAGCGCACGAGGCTGCCCCGACGCCGCGCCCGCAGAGGTCGCGCGAGGGCGGACCCCGGAGACCGCCTCACTCGCCGATCGTGAGCCGGATCGTCTCGCCGGGACGGATGTCGACGGTGGACTCGGTGCCCACCCGCGACTCCACGAGCCCCGCCTCGGTCCTGCGGACCCTCACGAGTTGCAGGACGTACCGAGCGGGGAGGAGCGCCGATCGCCACCCGAGGCTCCCGTCGGACTCGGTCAGCGCGACGCTGGTGTCGATCCCCTCTTCGTCGAGGGACCGGACGTGCAGGTCGTACCACTCCTCGTCTGATCTTCGGAGGCTCGGACTCGTCGAGCACTCCAACGCGCCGTGGACGGGGAGGACGAGCTTCGTGAAGGACTCGCGCGCCGGATGCGTGCGGGAGTAGGTGCGATGCGCGTACGTGAACTCCAGCGCGAGCGGCCCCTCGGGGAGGTCGGTCAGGTCGTAGCCGCCCCCGACGCGATGCTCGGCCCGCGCGCCCGGGAAGCCCTCGGCGAGCGCGTGGAACCGGTCGACGTCGAGCGGAGCTCCGAGCTCGTCGACGATCTCCACGTGCAGGTCCCGGCCGCGTTCGAGGACCACGGTGGGGAGGGAGGACCCGTGCTCGATCACCAGCTCCCCGACGCGGCGCGCCGCGTAGCCGTCGCACCGGACGGTCAGGCTCGCAGGACCCTCCGCGGCCCAGACGCGCTCGAAACGCGCGACCCCGGAGACGTCCGTCTCCGCGCGTCCGCCGACGTCGACCCCGTCGAGTCGGACGCTCGCCCGCGGAACAGGCTGTCCCGTCGCGTCGACGACCGCGACGTCCACGGAGATCGGTCTGCGTTCGACGACGAACTCCTCTCGGACGGTCGTTCCCGGACCGGGGGCGCGGAGCCTGGTCCGAGCGAGTTCCAGCTCTCCGACCAGCACCGTCACGTCCAGCTCGACCCCCGGGGCGACGTGCAGCAGGGTCAGTCGCCCGTCCTGATCGAGGCGGTAGTCCGTGTACTCCCACGCGTCGTTGCCGCCGCTGCTGCTCGCCGACATTCGCTGTGATCCGAGTTCGGCGTGCAGGTGCGAGCCCCAGCCAGGCGTCCCGACTTCGAACAGCCGGCTGCCTCCCGACACGCGGACGCGCATGTCCTCGGTCGCCTCGCGCGGCTCACTGACGACGGCGACTTCGAGGCGGTTCCCGGGCTCGAGGACGACCACCAGCGGATCCTCGTGAGGGAACTCGCGGGCGCCGATGGGGACGTCTCGAATGCCGTGGTTCGGCGAACCGACGAGGATGGACTCGCGCTCGGGCGGAACCCCTCGCAAGCGAGTGCGCCCGTCCGAGTCCGTGGGGGAGCTCATCGGGCGGGGGGACGCGATCGCACCGGCGATCGGCTCGCCGGCGGTGTCGACGACGCGCAGGTGCAGGCTGCGACCGCGCGGCAGCAAGAGGTCTCCGACGTCGCCGTCCGGACCGATCTCGGCGGGGTCGAACCATCGTTCGACTCCGAGGCAGTCCGCGACCCCGTCGACCGTGATGCTCAGCCTCTCGATGGGGCGCCGTTGCGCGGGGTCTCGCCAGGCGACTCTCCGGCTGCTGGTGTTGGGACAGAGCCCCAGCAGGAAGCGACCCTCTGCATCCGTTCGCATTCCCGTCAGCGACGTCTGGTCACTCTCGCCGAAGCTCGCCCAGATCATCAGGCCGGCGTGGGGGATGGGCTGCATCGTCGCTGCGTCGAGCACCCTTCCGCGCGCCGCCGGGAGCCGCACCGTGCGCAGCGAGAGCCCGTCCTCGGGAGCGTCAATGGCGAGCGCCCGGTCTTCCCATGCCGCCTTCGTCCGCGGCGGCGCCTCGAGGAGTCGGTGCGTCGTCGGCAACCGCAGCTGGCCGCTCCAGTCGTGGGGCAGCCCGTCGAAGCGGAACGACCCGTCCTCCGACGTCTCCAGCTCCCGCGAACCGAGGCGCACACCGGCTTCGGCCAACCGCTCGGTCGTCACGTCGCGCAACGACTCGAACGAGTCTTGTCGCGGCGCGAGGGACAGCGCGACGGGCGCTCGCGGCGGGTCGCCGTCTTCCGTCAGCCAGCCCGACAGCGTCGCCCCCTCCGGCACGACGACCTCGTGTCGGCCCGTCAGCACCGCGAGCGAGAGCAGCGTCGGCGGGCCGTCGACGGACTGCGCGACGACGTGTCCGGCTGCATCGAGGCCGGGGAAGCTCACCCGCCCGGCGGCGTCCGTCACCGCACGAGCGAACGCGACCTCCTCGACCAGGCGCACGACCAAGGCGTCCGGGCTCGGGGTCCCGTCCGCGTCGACGACGAGCAAGTCGAGCGACGCCGTCTCGACAGGGAGCGGAACGGTGTGCCGACGCTCGGCCCCGGAGGTCGGTGTCTCCGCGACGTCGAGTTCCGCGAGCGCGTTCGCGTCGACGTGCGGCGCTTGCAGGGCGGCCGGTGATCGATGTCCGGCACCCCGGCGGAACGCGTGCCATCCGGTGGCGACCAGCATCAACGAACCGAGGGCGATCAGCGCCGGCACCGCTTTCGCGAAGGTCGCCGCGGGAGCGACGCCGTTCCCGGTCTCCAGCATCCCGACGAGCGCGACGCACCAGCCGTGGCGTCCGCCCCCGAACTCACCATCGAGACGGACGCGCAGGAGCTCCATCGCCCTGGAGAGCCGCTTGCGGACGGTCGCCTGCGGCACGCCTTGCTGCCCGGCGATCTCTCGCGTCGACAACTCGTCGAAGTACCGCATCACGACGGTGGATCGGTAGGGATCCGGGAGGCCCTGCACCGCGGCGACGAGGACCTGCTGCAGTTCGAGGCGCCGGTTCGTGTCCGCCTCACCGGGCTCCTCGTCGACGCGGGCGTACCGCGCCTCTCGCGCCGCGCGTTCGCGCTCACGACTCCAGGCGCGAGCGACCAGGTTGCGGACCACTCCACCCAGCCAACGCCGCAGTCGCGGAGCGTCCGCGTGGAAGTGGGGTGGGTCCTCGATGGCCGCGGTCAGCGTGTCCTGCGCGACGTCCTCGGCCATCTGCTCGTCGGCGAGGAGCCGGCGTGCGAGGCGCCGGACCCAGGCCGCGTTGTCGAGCAACGCCGCGTGGTCCGTAGGGCTGATGGAACTCATGTCGCCCTTCTCGTGTCTCGCGAGCGGCGATCCGTGACGACGGGATCGCATTTCTTCGACCGCGAGACGCGTGGACCGGCGGTCGACAGCCCCGCTGTCGTGGGGCGGTCGAGGGTAGGTGAGTCGAGGAACCGCAGCCAGCGCGCGATCCTTCTCGCGACCCGTGCAGGGTCCAGAGCGCCTCGTACCGGCGAACCGGTCTGCGGGAGCTCGCGATCCTCCTCTGCTCCGTGGGCGTCGTCCGTGATCACAGAACTCGGCGCAGAACGAGCGGTGAGCCGAGGGTCCGCGGCGAAGCGGGTGTCGCGCGGGCAACCGTTCCCGCAGACGGATGCGGAGCGTTCGGGGCTGATTCCGACCCGCCACAGCGCTCGTTCCCGGGCGCACCGGGCGCCGTGGGCGCGATCGACAAGGCGTCGACCAGGACCGCCCGACCCCGGTCCGGCTTGGCGCCGGCGCGCGAGGCGCCGCGCCGCGCCGCGCATCGGGGGCGGTCCCGGGCGCGCTGCGCGGCGTGGTGCCCGAAGTCCCCCTCGCGCGGCCTGTCGGGGGAGCGCGCGACCCGCTATCCTGTTCGCCCGAAACGCGCGTTCCGCGCGCTCCCGTCGGCGGTCCCAGCGCCGCCCGGACCGGTCCTCGCCGGTCCCGCGACACTCGCCTCCTCCGCGACCGACCCCCCGAACGACCATGGACTTCCTCAAAGAACTCGGCATCTCCGACACGAACTCCGGCGCCTACGCCGGCGAGTGGCTCGAGTGCTCCGGCGCGACCATCGAGAGCACGAACCCCGCGAACGGCCAGGTGATCGCCAAGGTCGTCCAGGCCGGGCCCGCCGAGTACGAGCGCTGCATCGAGGCGGCGCGCGAGGCGCAGGCGAATCTGCGCGACATGCCGGCGCCGGCGCGCGGCGAGCTCGTGCGCAAGATGGGCAACGCGATCCGCGAGAAGAAGGACGCGCTGGGCCGCTTGATCACGCTCGAGATGGGCAAGATCGTGCAGGAGGGCTGGGGCGAGGTGCAGGAGGTCATCGACATCTGCGACTTCGCCGTCGGCCAGTCGCGGATGATGTACGGCCTGTCGATGCACTCCGAGCGTCCGGGCCACGCGATGCGCGAGCAGTACCACCCGCTGGGCGTCGTCGGCATCATCACCGCGTTCAACTTCCCGATGGCGGTCTGGGGTTGGAACTCGATGCTGGCGTGGATCTGCGGCAACAGCTGCGTGTGGAAGCCCGCGCCGGCGACGCCGCTGTGCGCGATCGGCCTGACGAACGTCGTGCGCCCCGTGCTGGAGGCCGAGGGCCTCGGGGCGCTCGCCGCGCTGTGCTTCGGTTCGGTCGACGACGTCGCCGAGCCGCTGATCAACGACACGCGCGTGCCGCTGATCTCCTTCACCGGATCGACCGCGGTCGGCCGCCACGTCGGCCAGACGGTCG
>JAUHYB010000632.1 GCA_030426745.1 bacterium | reverse complement strand
CCCGCGTCGATGCCGCGCGCGGCCTTGCGACCCATCGCGATGGAGTGGTCCATGTTGTTGTAGCGGAACAGCCCCTGGCGCCCCGTGGTGGTGAACGCGCGCAGCGACTTGGCGTGCGCCATCACCGGGCGCAACCGTTCCTTGTAGCCGACCTCGTACACCGGATAGGCGTGCGCGAGGCGCCGCAGGCACAACGGGCGCGTCGATCCGATGTCGACCAGCCCGGCGGCGACCAGGTCGAGCTCCGCGACGGCGGCCGCCTCGTCGAGGCCCATGCGCCACGTCGCGTCGCCGACGCGGCAGGTGATCTCGCAGCACACGGCCGTGCGGTCGCCCGGCGCGGCGGCGTCGCTGAAGTTCTTGAACTCCGAGACGCGGTGCACGCGCAGGTGGCGCTCGGGCAGGTAGATCCAGTGGTCGGGCGAGACCGACGGCGTCGCGACCTCGAGGTAGACGAAGACGATGGCGACGTAGTCCAGCGCGTCGGCCGCCGCGCGCACCTCGGGCGGCGTCGCGTCGCCCGTGCGCGACAGGAGGCGCGGCAGGGGGATCGTGCACAGCGTGTGGTCGGCCTCCAGCGCGCGGCCGTCCGCCGCGCGCGCGCCGGTGACGCGGCCGCGATCGACGGTCAGTGCGTCGACGCGCGCGCCCAGCTCGACCGCGCCGCCGCGGGCGGTGATCTTGCGGGCGTAGCGCCGCGCCAGCTCGCCGATCCCGCCCGTCGCGGGGTAGTGGAACTCGTCCACCAGGCTGCGCACGCTGCCGTCCTTCGGCGGGCGCAGCGTCGTGCGCACGACGTCCGGCAAGCTGCGTTGCGCGATGCGCTGCGCGGCCCAGTCGGCGCTGATGCGCGAGCAGGGGATGCCCCAGGTCTTCTCGGTGTAGGTGCCGAAGAACAGCTCGTACAGCGTGCGGCCGAAGCGCTTCACGACCCAGCGCTCGAAGTCGTCGTCGCCGGTGGGACGCAGGCGCTCGGCGACGCGCGCGGCGGCGTAGTCCCACGCCGCGCGCGCCAGCAGCCCGCGCGGCAGGTTGCGCGCGACGTTGCCGAACTTCAGCGGGTAGTCGAAGTAGCGCCCGCGCAGGTGGATCCGCGACCGGCGCTGGCGCCGCACGACGTCGCCGTCGAGCACCTCGTAGACGTGGTCGACCAGGCGCGCGTCGCGGCTGTGGAAGCGGTGCGGCCCGTGGTCCAGCCAGTACGAGTCGACGCGCCACGACGACGCCATGCCGCCGACCTCGCCCGCCGCGTCGACGACGCGCACGCGGTGTCCGCGGCCGGCGAGCTCGTACGCCGCCGACAGACCGGCCAGGCCGGCTCCGAGGACCAGGACCTCCATCCCGCTCAAGCTAGCGCACCGGAGGCGTCGGAATCGCCTGTCGCGTCGGGTTCTCCCGCCGCGTCCGTCGCCGCCGCGCCCGCCCGGAAGCGGACGCGGAAGGTGGTGCCGCCGCCCTCGCGGTCGTGGATCGACGCCGCCCCGCCCAGGGCGCGCGCCTGCAGGTCGACGAGGTGCAGGCCCAGGCCGGTGCCGCGCGTGGTGCGCGTCGCCTCGTTGCCGATGCGGTAGAAGGCGCGGAAGACGCGCGGCTTCTCCGCGTCGGGGATGCCCGGGCCGCGGTCGGAGACCTCCAGCGTCGGCGCGCCGTCGCGCGCGAGCGTCCGCACCAGGATGCGGTCCTCCGGCCCGGCGTCCGGCGGCGCGGGCGCGTACTTGCGCGCGTTCTCGACCAGGTTCGAGACGATCGAGTGCAACGCCTCGTCGTCGATCTGCGCCGGCGGCAGGTCGTCCGCGAGCTCGACCGTGAGGTCGCGCCC
>JAUHYB010000139.1 GCA_030426745.1 bacterium | reverse complement strand
GGTCGCCTCGAACAGGTCCATACGTGGGCTCCACGCCCCTCGAACGGAGTTCACGCCGATCGGGGTCGCGCGCCCCAGCTTGCCGATCGGTGCCCGGCCCGTCGCGGATCCGGGGGGTAGAGTTCGAGCGGAGGAGAGGAATCGGGCCGCAACGGCGCGGTCCGAGCCGTTTCGTACCGACGCAGGGCGGCGTCCCGCGGCACAGCGGCGGATGCCCGCCGGGCGACGGACCCGCGCGAGAGCGCGGGGACCTTTTACCCGAATCCCCCCGATGATCCGAATCCTCTCCGCGATCGCGCTCTGCGCGCTCCTCGTCGTGTCGTCCGCTACACCGGCGGTCGGCGATACCGGTAAGAACAGCACGGGTTGCGAGGCCACCAGCGGCCGCAACTACCAGAGCGGCTGGAAGCTCGGCTGCGGCAGCGGCGGCACGTGCACGACCGGCGGCTGCCAGTCCGCCGTCACGCGCGACGCCCTCGGCGAGTTCATCGCCTGTCGTTGCCCCACCGGCGGCGCGAGCCCGTGCTGCCAGGTCATCCTGCGCGTCGACAACGGCAACACGCCCGACTCGATGGGCGAGTGCGCGAGCTGCGGCAAGAGCGGCGACTGCGAGCTGTTCTCCGACGAGGTGACCGTCCTCACGACCTGCACCGGCGCGGTGGGGCGCAACTGATGCGCCCTTCGACCCTGTGGACCGCCGCGCTCATCGGCGCGGCGGTCGCCACCTTCGTGCGCGTCAGCGCGGACGACGTGCAGGTCGAGGCGCTGACCGGCGCCGCGCCGGCCGTGCCCGTCGGTGAGCTCACGCGGCTCGTGCCCGGCGCGGAGTACCGCCCGACGCGCCTCGCCGCGACGAACGACGAACGCGCCGCGATCGACGCCCCCGCGAGCGAGGCGGCGCCGAGGCCGGCGCGCTTCGAGGTGGTCGGCACGCGCGGCGAACCGGTCGCGGCCGCGCGGCTGTCCTGGGAGCGCGACGCGTCGCGCGCCGTGTTCACCGACGCCGGCGGCGCGGCCGCGAGCGAGCTGCCCGCGGACGCCGAAGGCGCGCGCGTGCGTGTCTCGGCCGAGGGGTACCGCACGACGGTCGTCGAGCTCGCGCTCGCGGACGACGGCACGCAACGCATCGTGCTGTCCGACGGCGGCGTGCTGGCCGGCGTCGTGACGCGCGTGTCCGGCGCGGCCGCGCCGGAGGGCACCTGCGTGCTCGCGTGGCCCGTCGGCGACACGCCGGACGTCGTCGAGGTGCTGCGCGCCCGCGAAGGCGGGCTCACCGACGCGCTGCGCGTCGCGCGGACCGACGCGGCGGGGCGCTTCCGCTTCGAAGGGCTCGAGCGGGACGCGGCCTTCGAGCTCGCCGCCGTGCGCGACGGCGAGGTCGCCACCGAGCGCCTCGCGAGCGCCCGCACCGGTCGCGTCGACCTCGCGCTGGAGCTGCGGCCGATCGTCGCGGCGGCGGTGCGCCTCGTCGACGCGGAGGGCGGCGCGCCGCGCGCCTCCGACGGCCTGTTCGCCGGCCACAGCGTGTGGGACCCGGTCGAGCCGGACCTGCACGCGCGCCACCTGCCGACGGACGGCGTCGAGGTCGCGTGGATCGGCGGCGCGGAGCTCGCGGACGTCGCCCGGGGGGGGCGCGACCGCTACCTGATGGTGTACGAGCCGCACGGGGACGCGTTCGCGCGCCCCGCCAACGTCACCCTGAGCCTGCGCGTGCCCGGTTACGCGCCGGTGTGGACCAGCGTCCCGCTCGAGCGCCTGGACGCGCGCCTCGCCCTGCGCGAGCTGCCCGTCGAGCGCCGAGCCGAGCGCTGGGGACACGTCGACGTCGCCGTGACCGGCGCCGAGGGCTGGATCGAGCGCAGCGGTGAAGCGAAGCGACGCGCGTTCGGCCTCCTGCGCCTCGTGCCCGAGGGCGACGGCGAGACCCTGTCGTACGCGCTGCAACCCGACCCGGACGGTCGCTGGCGCGTCGACGGCGTGCCGTGCGGCCGCTACCGCGTCGAACTCGCGCTGCGCGACGCGTCGGGCGCCCTGCCCGCGCGCGGCAACGAAGCGCTGGTCGTCGACGTCGCGCCCGAGGGCGCGGAGGTGTCACTCGACCTGCGCGGGCGCGGCGCCGGCGAGGTCGTCGTCGCGCGCGCCGACGGCAGCGACTACGACGGCGAGCTCGTGCTGCTCCTGCGCAAGGGCGCGGACGGCGCCGGGCCGGTGCGCTTCGTGCGCTTCGAGGGCGCCCCGTACGTCTTCGCCGGCCTGGAAGAGGGCGAGTACGAAGTGAGCGTCCAGACCGTCGGCGGGATGCCGGCGGAAGGGACGCCCGGATCGCGGATGTGGCTGGCGGAGAACTCCCTCGCCGCCTGCCTCATCCATCTCCGCTAGGGCCACGTCCTGGAGTAGCGGTCCGGATCAGCGCGTCGCGCGGCGGCTCTCCTTCGAGTCGCCGCGCGGCTTCTCCATGCCCGGCACGTTCGCGCGCAGCTCCGAGAGCTGGTCGCGCCAGCCGGCGAGGAGCACCTCGCGCGACTTGAAGTTGATGCCCTGCGTGAAGCCTTCGCGCTCGGACTCGTCGAGCGTCGCGGCCATCGCCTCGGCCTGCAACGCCTGCGCGGTCAGGTAGGTCTCCACCGACGCCTTGTGCGCCTGCAGGTCCTTCACCTCCGCGAGCAGGGAGTCGACGACGTCGCGGTTCGCCTTCAGCTGGAACTCGAGGTCCTGGACGCGCTCCTCCAGGGTGCCCTTCTCCTGCGCGGACTGGACGGTGCCGCCGAGCGCGAGGAGGAACAGGCCGACCGAGACGGCGAGGGTGCTGCTCTGCTTCATGGTCCTCACCCTATCGGACGGGCGGCGGGGCGCCCTGCGGCGAAACCCGGCGCGGACCCGGGATCGGGGCCGAGAGGGGCTCGGGAGGCCGATGAGCGGCCCCGCGGGGGCCCTAGCGGCCCTCGAGCAGGCCGGCGATGCGCCGCTCCAGCTCGTCCATCAGGAAGGGCTTCTGCAGGAAGTCGGCCAGCGGGCCGCCCGCCTCGACCGCCGCCTCGGCCCGGTCGGGGTAGCCCGAGGTGAACAGGAAGCGCAGGTCGGGGTGCGCGCGGTGCACCTCGCTCATCAGCTCGGGGCCGCCCATGCGCGGCATCACGACGTCGCAGACGACCAGGTCCAGGTCGTCGCCGGCCTGTCCGACGACGCGCAGCGCGTCGACGCCGTCCGTCGCCAGCAGGACGGTGTAGCCGCCCTGCTCCAGCGTCGAACCGACCAGCGCGCGCACGCTGTCGTCGTCCTCGACCAGCAGCACCGTCGCCGCGCGCGCCGGCGACCGCGCGTCGCCCGCCGCCGCGCCGTCCTCGTCCGCCTCGACGGCGCCCTCGGCGCGCGGCAGGAGGACGTCGAAGGTCGTGCCCTTGCCGACCTCGCTCGACAGGCGCACCTCGCCGCCGTGGCGGCCGACGATGCCGTAGACCGTCGACAGGCCCAGGCCGGTGCCCTTGCCCGACTCCTTCGTCGTGAAGAAGGGGTCGAAGACCAGCGCGCGGATGTCCTCGGGGATGCCCTCGCCGGTGTCGGCGACGCGCAGGCGCACCCCGCGCTCGCCCGCGAGCGACGCGGCCTCGGCGTCGGTCGCCGGGTCGACGAGGATCGTCAGCAGCCCGCCGCCGGGCATCGCGTCGCGCGCGTTGACGACCAGGTTCATGATCACCTGTTCGATCAGGCCCGGGTCGGCCTCGACCAGGCACCCCTCGTCGGCGGCGAAGACGTGCAGCGTCACGCCGTCGCCGATCAGGCGGCGCAGCATGCGCTCCAGGTCGCGCACCAGGTCGGCGAGGTCGATCACGCGCAGCTTGCGCGGTTGCCGGCGGCTGAACGCCAGCAGCTGCGACGTCAGCCGCGTCGCGCGCTGGGCCGCGCCCAGCACCTGCTCGACGGCCTCGTTGCGCGGGTCGGCTTCGGAGAGCTCGCGCGCGAGCTTCTCGCCGTAGCCCTGGATGACCAGCAACAGGTTGTTGAAGTCGTGCGCGACGCCGCCGGCGAGGCGCCCGATCGCGTCCATCTTGCGCGCGTGCTGCACGCGCAGCTCCAGCGCCGCGCGCTTCTCGATCGACGCGGACAGCTCGTCGTTCTTCGCCTGCAGCTCGGCGGTGCGCTCCTGGACGCGGCGCTCCAGCTCGTCGCGCGCGTCGCGCAGGAGCGACTCGCGGTGCCGCGATGCCTCGAGCTGGTGGACCATCTTCAGCGTCTCGAGCCGCGCCGCGGACCGCACCTGGTAGGCGGCGCGCTCCGCCTCGCGGAACGCCTTGTAGCTGGCGAGCGACTCGGCCTTGCAGCCGGCGGCGTCGAGCAGCTCGGCGCGCAGCTGCAGCGACTCGGGGTACAGGTCGCGGTCGCGCCCGTCGCGCAGCTCGAGGACGAGCCGCTCCACGTCCTCCAGCGCCGCCGCCGCGCGCCCCGCGGGCAGGGCGACGCGCCCGCGGCACATGCGCGCGACGCGCTGGGCGCGCAGCTCGTCGGTGCCGTGCAGCACGGCCAGCGCTTCTTCCACCAGGCGCAGCGCCCGGTCGTGCTCGCCGCGCTCGGCGTGGATCTCGGCCAGCGTGCACAGCGCGGTCGACTGGCCCGAGGCGTTCGCGATGTCGCGGTGCGCCTCGAGCGCCTCGGCCAGCACCTGCGCCGCGCGGTCGAGCCGGCCGAGATGGAACAGCGAGCGGCCCATCAGCGCCAGCAGCTGCGGGTAGTGCAGCGTCCCGCGCAGCTCGCAGTCGGTCGCCAGCGCGTCCTGGCACAGCGCCAGGCAGGCCTCGTCGTCGCCGGTCTTCGAGTGGACGAACGCCAGGTTGTAGAGCGCCAGCGCGATGCGGAACTCCTCGCCCAGCTGCCGCTGCAGGCGCAGCGAGCGCTGGTAGTACTCGACGCTGCCCTCGTAGTCGCCGAGCTGCGAGCGCACGTTGCCGATGTTCATCTGGCAGGTGCCCTCGGTCTGCAGCTCGCCGGCCTCGTGCGCGCGGTCGGACGCCTGCCAGAAGTACTCCTCGGCCTTCGCGTAGTCCTCCAACGCGAACTCGGCGCGGCCCAGGTCGTTCAGCACGGACGTGACGAGCGCCTCGGATCCCGGGCGCCGCGAGCGCCGCGCGTGTTGCAGCGCGCGCTCGAACTCGACCAGCGCGTCGCGCGGCTGCTCGCGCGACATGCGCAGCTCGCCGATCGTCCGCAGGCACAGCGCGGCCGAGTCGTGGTCCGTCGCGTCGATCGCGTCCTGCAGCGTCTCGGTGGCGAGCGCCAGCGACTCCTCGAAGCGGCCGGCGCGCTGGAAGACGCCCGAGGCCCGCGCGCGCGTGCGGATCGCGACCGCGTCCGCGTCGTCGACGCCGTCGCGCACCGCGTCCGCGAGCTCGCGCAGCGCCTGGCGCACGAGCTCGACCGCGCGCTCCGGACGCCGCGTGCGCAGCTCGTTCGCGTACAGCACCGTCGCGTACAGCCGCCCGACGCCGGTCGCGGCGTCCACGGCGGCCCGCGCGCGCGCCAGGCGGTCCTCGAAGGCGGTGGGACGGTCGGGCTTCATCTCACGGCGCACGGCGCCCGCCTCCCTTGCGCATGATCTCGGCGACGCGCTCCTCGAGCTGTCGCAGCAGGAACGGCTTGCCCAGGAGCTCGACCTCGTCGGCGTGGCGCTCCAGGAACTCGTCGGACCGGTCGGTGTAGCCCGACACGAACAGGAAGGGGTCGGTGCGCCCGCGCGCGCGCAGCTCCTCGAACAGGGCCTGGCCGCCCATGCGCGGCATCACGACGTCGCAGACCACCAGGTCGAAGGGGCGCGGGTCGTCGATCGCGCGCTGCAGCGCGTCCTGGCCGTTCGCGCACTCGGTGACGTCGAAGCCCATCGCGCGCAGGCTGCCGGCGACGAGCTCGCGCACGCCTTCCTCGTCGTCCACCAGCAGCACGCGCGGCGCGGGGCCGTCGGGCTGCCGCGCGTCGTCGTCGCGCGCCGGCTCGGCGGCCTCGGTCGCGTGGCGGGGGAAGGTGACGACCAGCTCGCGCTCCGCGCCGGCGTCGCGTTCGACCAGGTCGCCGCCCGCGCCCTCGGCGATCGCGCGCGCGTCGTCCAGGGCCGCGGCCGCGCCGTCGCCGTCCGCCTGACGCGCGTGGCGCAGCGCCAGGCGCAGAGTGCCCTCGGGGTGCTCGTCCAGCGCCAGCACCAGGCGCCCGCCCTTCGGCATCGCGTCGCGCGCGTGCACGACGAGGTCCAGCACGAGCTGCTCGATACGCCCGGAGTCGCCCAGCAGCGGCAAGCGATCGCCGCGGCGGTCGACGCCGACCTCGACGTCCTCGCCGATCAGGCGCTGCAGCATGTGCTGCATGCCGGTGACGAGCTCGCCCAGGTCGAACACGCGCTCGCGGTACGCGTCGCGGCGGCTGAACGACAAGAGCTGCGACGTCAGCCGCGACGCGCGCGTCGCCGACCCCAGGATCTGCGACGCCTCGTCCCAGCCGACCTCGCCGGGGGACGAGCTGCGCAGCAGGCGCTCGCCGTAGCCCTGGATGACGACCAGCAGGTTGTTGAAGTCGTGCGCGACGCCGCCGGCGAGGCGGCCGATCGCCTCCATCTTCTGCGTGTGACGCAGGCGCGCCTCCAGCGCGGCGTGCGAGGCCAGCGTCTCGCGCAGCTCGCGGTTCTTGGCCTCGAGTTCCTCGGTGCGCTCGGCGACGCGGCGCTCCAGCTCGACCTTCGACTCGCCCAGGAGGTCCTCGCGGTAGCGGCCCTGCTCCAGCCGGTGCAGCATCCGCATGCGGTCGGCGCGGACGCGCGACCCCTCGGCCAGGAGTTCGCGCTCGAGCGCCAGGCCGGCGCGGTAGTGCTCCAGCGCCTCGGCGTCCTGCCCGAGCGCCTCGTGCGCCTCCGACTGGACCATCTCCAGATCGACGCGCAGGCGCCGCGACCGCGTGTCCGCGCCCTCGATGCGCACGGTCTCCAGGTGTCGCAGCGCGACGCGCGGGTCGTCCAGCGCCATCTCCGCGCGCGCGAGACCCGCGCACGCGCGCCCGCGCGACATGTGGTCGCGCACCGTGTCGAGGTCGGCCAGCGCGGTCTCGATCCAGCGCCGCGACTCGTCGCGGTCGCCGAGCTTCGCGTGCACCTCGGCCAGCGCCGACGCCGTCGTCGAGCGACCGGCGGCGAACTCCTGGCCGGCGTACAGCTCGTACGCCTCCAGCATCGCGTCCGCCGCCTCACGCGCGCGGCCCAGGCTGAGCAGCGCGCGCCCCATCAACAGCAGCAGCCGCGGCAGCAGCTGGTTGCCGCGCAGGCTGTCGCGCATCGCCAGCGCGTCGCCGATCGTCTCCAGCGTCGACTCGCTGTCGTCGGTCTCGTAGTGCACGCACGCGACGTTGTGCAGCGACGTCGCCAGGCTCTGCAGTGCGCCGAGCTCGCGCTGGATCTTCATCGCGTCGCGGTAGTGGCCCAGCGCGGCCTCGAGGTCGCCGTTCTGCCACGCGATGTTGCCCAGGTTCAGCTCGCAGATCGCCTCCGCGGCGTGGTCGCGACGCAGCAGCGCGGCGCGGCGGGCGCCCAGGATCGCGGCGCTGGCGTCCTCGGTGCGACCCTGTCGGTAGCGGCCGCGGCCCAGCTCGATCATCAGGCGCGTCTCGACGGCGCGCGCGTGGTCGCCGTCCGCGCGGCGCACCAGGCGCAGCGCTTCCTCGACCAGCTCCATCGCCTCGTCGAAGCGCTCGCCGTGCATGTGCACGCCGGCCAGCGCGCGCATGGCGACGGCGCGGGGGACCAGCTCGGACGTCGGCAGCACGTCCAGCGCGCGCTGCGCCTCCTCGCGCGCGCGGTCGACGCGGCCGCCCAGGTGCAGCGCCTCGGCGGCGCGCGCGCGCAGCGCGGCCCGCTCGACCTCCGTCGCGTCCGCGCACGACGGCCCGTCGATCGACTCCAGCGCTTCCTCGGCGCTGGGCAGCCCTTCGTAGGCCGAGCGCGTCGTCAGCTCCTCGGCGCGGTCCAGCAGGATCGCGGCCCGCTCGATCCCCTGCGCCTCTTCGGCGCGGCGGGTCAGCTCGGCGACGCGCGCCTCCAGCTCGCGCTCGGAGTGCGAGGGCGTCACGCGCGGACCTCCGGTCGTCGCGGGGCGTGGAGGAGCTGGTGTCGGCGGGCGTTCATCGCTGGGACGTCGCCCTCCAGTCTAGCGACCGACGCCCGCGCTCCGCCTCGGGCACTCTCCCTAGCCGGCGGCGCGGAGCCGCACCCGCTCGCGGCGCGGTGTCCGCTCGCGGAGCCGTATCAGCTCGCAGCGCCGTATCAGCTCGCGGCGCGGTATCCGCTCGCGGCGCCGTATCAGCTCGCGGCGCGGGCCGGCTCGTCGTCGGGGACGGGCGGCAGACCGAAGGCGAGCGCGAGCGGCAGGAGCAGGAAGACGGCGCCGACGATGTAGGGCGCCGTCGAGCCGAAGCGGAAGTAGAGGACGCCGCCCAGCACCGGCCCGATCGCGCGCGCCAGCGAACCGACGGAGCGGAACGCGCCCATCGCGCGTCCCTGCACGCCGGACGGGCTGTAGCGCGAGACGAGCGCCGACAGGCACGGCATGGCCAGCGCGCTGCCGACCGCCAGGAAAGCGAGGCCCGCGTAGAGCAGCGGTTGCGACTGCGAGTAGCCGACCAGCACGAAGCCCGGCAGCAGCATGCCGAGCCCCATCGCGGCCAGCTTGCGCTCGCCGTGCTTGGGCACCAGGCGCCGCACCGCGCCGCCCTGCACGAAGGCGATGATCAGGCCGATGTAGACGAACATCATGCCGTTGTCGATCGGCGTG
>JAUHYB010000631.1 GCA_030426745.1 bacterium | reverse complement strand
CTCGCGCCCGCGCTGGTGACCGCCTGCGCCGGCGGCGGTCCCCACGGCCGAGACGACTCGCCGTGGCACCACGCGGCCGGCGCGACGCGCGACGACGACCTCGCCGCGCTGTGCCGCGAGTACTGGGAGCTCTCGCTGCGCCAGGATCCGATCCACGCGACCTACCTGGGCGACGCGCGCTACTACGGCGCGCTGCCCGCCGACGCGCCCGCGCAGCGCGCGCACGACCTGGAGCAACGACGGCGCCTGTTGCGCACGGTCCGCAGCGTCGACCCCGGGCGGCTCCGGGGCGAGGACCGCGTGACCCTCGCGATGCTCGAGGAGTCGCTCGACCTGTCGATCGCGGTCGACAGCCACCCGATCGCGCGGCACGCGTGGGAGCTCAGCGCGCTCGACGGCCCGCAGGTGCGCTTCCTGTCGCTGGCCATCGATCAGCCGCGCGCGACGCCGCGCGAGCGCGAGCAGTACCTGGAGCGCTGGGGCCGGATGTCCAGCGCGATCGCGCGCGCGAGCGGCGACCTGCGCGAGGGCCTGCGCGAAGGACGCGTCGCGTCGCGCCACGCCGTGGAGACCGTCATCGCGCAGCTCGACGCCGTGCTCGCGACGCCGCCGCGCTCCAGCCCGCTGGTCACGCCCGCGGCGGGCGGCGGCCGCTGGGTCGCGCTCGGCCCCGACGAGTCGATCTCGCTGCGCCTCGAGACCGAGGGCCTGGACGAGGACGCCGTCGATTGGTTCCGCCACCTGCGCACGGCGGACGCCGAAGGGACGGCGTGGGCGTTCGTCCCCGCGGCCGACGATCCGCTCGACGCGGAGCAGCGCGCGCGCTTCCTGGGCGAAGCGCTGCGCCTGACCGCCGCGCGGATCTACCCGGCGTTCCGTCGATACCGCGACGTCCTCGCCGACGAGGTCCTGCCGGCCGCGCGCTCCGACGAGGAGCCCGGCGTCGGCGCGCTGCCCGGCGGCCGCGATTACTACGCGCTGATGGTCCGCCTGCACACGTCGCTGGACCTGCCGCCCGAGGAGATCCACGCGCTGGGCCTCGCGGAGCTCGAGCGCATCCACGCCGAGATGCGCGACGTCGGCGAGCGCGCGTTCGGCACGCGCGACCTGGCCGAGATCCAGCGGCGCCTGCGCGAGGACCCCGCGCTGCACTTCGAGACGGCCGAGGAGATCGTCGCGACGGCCGAGCGCAGCCTGGCGCGCGCCGAGGCCGCCGTGCCCGCCGTCTTCGGCCGGCTGCCGCGGGCCGCGTGCGTCGTCGTCCCCGTGCCCGCGCACGAGGCGCCGAACACGACCGTCGCGTACTACCGCCAACCCGCGCCCGACGGCTCGCGGCCCGGGCGTTACTACGTGAACACCTACGCGCCGACGACGCGCACGCGCTACGAGGCCGAGGTGCTCGCGTACCACGAAGCCGTCCCCGGCCACCACACGCAGATCGCCATCGCGCAGGAGCTGGACGGCTTGCCGCTGTTCCGTCGGCACGAGGGCTGCACCGCCTACGTCGAGGGTTGGGCGCTGTACACCGAGCGCCTGTGCGACGAGCTCGGCCTGTACACCGGCGACGTCGATCGCCTGGGCCTCTTGTCGTTCGACTCGTGGCGCGCGTCGCGGCTGGTCGTCGACACGGGCCTGCACGCGATGGGCTGGTCGCGCGACCGCGCGATCGAGTTCCTGGTCGACAACACGCTGCTGGCCGAGAACAACTGCGCGAACGAGGTCGACCGCTACATCGCGTGGCCCGGCCAGGCGTTGGCGTACAAGCTGGGCCAGCGCGAGATCCTGGCGCTGCGCGCGCAGGCGACCGAGCAGCTCGGCGACGC
>JAUHYB010000138.1 GCA_030426745.1 bacterium | reverse complement strand
TGCACCCGGCACGGTACCTTCGGGCACCGCCATGGCGACCTGCGTCGTTACGACAGGCCGAACAGCCGCGCCGCGTTCTCCGACGTCTGCGTCGCGAACGCCTCCGCGCTCACGCCGCGCTCCTCGGCGACGCGCTCCAGCGTCAGCCGCACGTACGCCGGCTCGTTGCGCTTGCCGCGCTTGCCCTGCGGCGCGAGGAACGGGCAGTCCGTCTCGACCAGGACGCGGTCGGCCGGCACCTTGCGCGCGGCCGCGCGGTTGTCCTCGTTCTTCGGGTAGGTCACCGAGCCGGAGAACGAGATGTACATGTCGAGCTCGAGGTAGGCGTCGAGCTCGTCCGGTCCCATCGAGTAGCAGTGCATCACGCCGCGCACGCCCGGCACCTCGCGCAAGAGCTCGACCGTGTCGCGGTGCGCGTCGCGGCAGTGGATCACCACCGGCTTGTCCAGCTCGCGCGCCAGCTCGAGGTGCCGGCGGAAGCCCTTGCGCTGCTCGCGCGCCGGCGAGAATCCCTTGAAGTAGTCGAGCCCCGTCTCGCCGACGGCGACGCACTCGGGGCGGCGGCACAGCTCGGCGATCGCGGCGAAGTCCTCCGCCGACACGCCCTCGGCGTCGTGGGGGTGGATGCCGGCGGTCGGGTACAGGCCCGGCTCGCCCGCGCACAGCTCGAAGCACTGCCGCGAGGTCTCCAGCGTCGTGCCGACGATCACCATGCGCTCGACGCCCGCCTCGCGCGCGCGCGCGAGCACGGCGGAGCGGTCCTCGTCGAAGTCCTTCCAGAAGACGTGGGCGTGCGTGTCGGTGATCACGGGCAGCTGTCCTCGACCAGGTCGAGCATGAAGGCCGCGAAGTTCTCGTCGGCCTCGTTCTGCAGCACTTCCTCGAACAGCTCGCAGGCCTGCTCGGTCGGCGTCGACTTGCGGATCGCCTGCGCGGCCTTGCGCCGCAGGTACGCGTCGCCGGTCGACTCGACCAGGATCTCGCGCAGCGCGTTCCACGAGCGCTTGCCCGGGTGGTTGCCCAGCTCCTGCGCCGCGAAGTAGCGCGACGCCGGCTGCTTGAAGATGTTCGTCGCGACGTCGGCCAGCGCCGGCACCGGATCGTGCCCCGACTTTTCGCAGGCGATGATGTACGCGCGCACGAAGAACTCGTCGTCGGGCATCGTGGAGCGCTGCTTCTGCTTCTTCATCAGCGGCTCGTAGATCGCGATCGCGCGGCGCGGCGTGGTCTCGGCGAGCAGCTCGACGGCCAGCGCGCGGTCGGCGATCGGCGGACCGTACTCCAGGATCAACCCCTCGAGCTTCGGCGCCAGGTTCTCCGGCGCGGTGTACGACGCGACGGTCAGCAGCGCGCGCCGCACGCCGTTGTCCTCCTGGGTCCCGGCGTCGTAGACGCGCAGCGCCGCGGCGGCGAGACCGGGCTCGCCCTTCTTCAGCTGCTCCAGCAGCGCGCGCTGCTCGTGCAGCCACCGGTCGTGGTGGTCCGACGTCAGGTCGGCGCGCAGCGGCGTGAAGGCGGTGATCAGCTGCTGGATGCGCGCTTCCTGGTGGGCGGTGGGCTCGGGCAGGGGCGCGGGGCCCTCGTCCGCGCCGTGGGCGTCCTCGCCCTTGCAGCCGGCGAGGCCCAGGGCCAGGCCGAGGCCGCACAGGAGGGCCGGCAGGGCGGACAGGGACGGGCGCGGGGAGCGCGGCGAGGTGTGCGCCCCCGCACGGGGGCTGCGAGCGGGGCGCACGCCGGGGCGGCGGAGGCGGAGGAGGGGGCTCATGACGGATCGTTCGGGGGGGCCGGAGGGGCTGCGAGGGGGAGAGCGGCTTCGGCACGGACTTTGTAATGCATGCGTCGCCCGCGGTGGCACGGCGAGGCGCGAAGAACGCGCTCGTCGGGCCCCGGACGGCGGTCGCCCTGCGATTGCCGTACCGGAGCGCCGCGCCGGACACCGGCGGCGAGCGCGCCCCTACGTCCGGAGCGCCGCCGCGACGGGAGCGAGCCGGGAGAATCCGACCGCGACCGGCCGGGCGTCCACGCGGACGCCCGCGCGGCCATCCACCCCGCGCCTCGTCGCGCGGCGACCCGCACCGCGCGCCACGCGCGGCCAGAGACCTCCGCCCGCCCCGCGCGGGCAAAAATCCTGCAACTCGCCCAGGGCCCTGCCTTATAGTGCGCGGCCCCAACGGCCCACGCCACGCGCCCCCTCGGGCGCGCCCCCCGCGCGCCTCCCTCGGCGGGCGGACCCCACTCCCCGGCGCTCCTCGGCTCCCCCCCAGGCCGCGCGCCGGCCCCCGAAGACCCCTCCTCGGCCAGATTCCTCTCATGAACGGACCGTCGACCACCCTGCTCCGTCTCGGTGCCCTCGCGACCCTCGGACTCCTCCTGCCGGCCTGCTCCTCGTCGGGCGACGGCGACTCCGGGGGACAGATGTTCCTCGAGTCCTGCTCGCTGGGCTGCGGCTCCGGCACCTCCGGAACCCCGGTCAGCTGCCAGACGGTCAACGTCGCGCAGAACATGGTGGTCTCGATGGTGTTCTCGAAGCCGGTCAACGAGAACAGCCTGAACTCGGGCACCTTCCTCCTGATCGACGCCGTCTCGGGCAGCGTCCCGGCCGTCAGCCTCTCGGTCGACCCCGGCAACCCGCGCCGCGTCATCGCGCGCCCGCAGATCAGCTTCGACGACCAGAACAACCCGGTCTTCGCGCTGAGCGCGAACACGACCTACAACCTGATCGTGCCCGGCGCCGCGGTGGGGGGCAGCGGCACCTACATCGAGAGCCTCGACGGCAAGCGCAACCAGACGGCGCTCTCCTGCACGGTCTTCACCAGCCAGGGCATCAAGGACCCGGTCCCCGGCCCGCCGATCGCGAACGCCTTCGTCGAGACCGACGACGGCGCCGGCGGCACGAACCCGGACGTCCCGGCCGGCGGCGCGTCGGACGTGGTGCTCGACTCGTCGGTCACGATCGTCTTCGAGGACATCATGAACCCGGCGACGCTGTCGAACCCGACGACGCTGACGTCGCCCTTCATCACGACGAAGATCGACCCCGACGGCAACGTCGGCGACCCGACCGACCAGGTCGAGATCGCGGGCGCCTACGAGACCTTCGTCGACTTCGACAACCTGCGCACGATCGTCACCTACACGCCCGAGGCGGGCTTCTTCAGCGCGGGCCCCGACCCGTTCAACCCGCGCAAGACGGTGATGAACCTGCCCGCCGGCATCGAGGACCTGACGGGCAAGCCGCTGGCGAACGCCGGCCCGATCGTCTTCACGACGGTCGGCCAGTCGCTCGACCCGATCTCGCTGCCGCAGGAAGGCGGCGAGCCCTTCGACGACGAGTCGAACCAGGACCCGAACGAGTCCGGCGCCGCGTGGGGCTCGGGTCGCCTGACCTACGGCCTCGGCGGCGGCGCGGGTCGCCTGGGCGAGCTCGTGGTCGCGTCCGGCACGACGCTCGTGCTGAACACCGACTCACAGCAGTTCCCGCTGCCCAGCCAGTACGCGAACCTGCTGACGAACGCCGTCCCCGGCGTCGACTACAACCCGACGGTGCCGGCCACCTGGCCGACGATCACGGTCACCAACGGTGACTTCGACTTCACGCGCCTGGTGATCGAGTCGAACGCGACGCTGGTCCTCGAGGGGACGAACCCGGGTCGCGTGTTCTCGCGCGGCAACCTCGTCGTGAACGGCGTGATCGACTGCTCCGGTCGTTCGGCCGAGGCGCACGTCTCGAACCTGTTCACCAACTTCGTGGTGGGCGCCACGCCTCCGGCGACGCCCGAGGAACTCGCGTCGGCCTACGGCGGCGAGGGCGCCGGCGGCGGACCGAACGCCGGTGACGGCGGCAAGGGCGGTGACCGCTACATGTTCACCGACGGCGGCACGGGCAGCGGCGGTCGACGCCTGCTGCTGGCCGGCGGCATCGACTACAACGACGTGCCCGCCCCGGACAACCAGGGCGAGCGCGGCCGCGGCATCGGCCAGGCGGGTACGCTCGCGGGCGGCGTCGGCGGCGACCCGTACCCGAACATGGCGCCGGCCGACACCGTGCTGGCGAACTTCGGCCCGACCAACCTGGCGGCCACGAACACGATCGCGGACAGCGACACCGACGACTGTCGCGTGACGATGGTCGCGGGTCCGGGCAGCGGCGGCGCCTACGCCCTCGACGGCGGCGACGGCATCCCGCGCAACCTGGGCTACGGCTCGACCGAGAGCCCGATCGTCATCAACTCGCTGCCGCCGAACACCCCCGGCGGCACCAACGCGGCGCTGAACCTCGAGCCCCCCGGAGAGGTGATCGTCCGCTCGCTGGACCACCGCCTCGGCCTGCTGCGCGGCGGCTCGGGCGGCGGCGGCGGCGGCACCCACATGTGGGGTTCGCGTATCCCGCAGAACGGTCTCTCCGGCAACTGCGCCCAGCCGGGCGGGCTCCCGATGCTGCCGGTCTTCGACCACAGCGCGGCCGGCGGCGGCGGCGGCGGCGGCGCCTTCCAGGGCACCTCGGGCCGCACCGTGATCGTCGCGGGCGTCATCGACACCGGCGGCGGTGACGGCGGCAGCTCCACCGGCGTGAACACCGACGTCAACGGCTGCCCGAGCACGGCCGGCGGCGTCAACGACACGACGCTCGCCACCTGCGGCGCGAACGCCAGCCCCGGCGGCGGCGGCTCCGGCGGCTCGCTGAAGCTGCAGGGCGAGTCGATCACCCTCGCGGCGCTCGCCAACCGCCTCTCGGTGGCCGGCGGCGCCGGCGGCCTCGGCGTCGCGGGTTCGACCGGCGGCGACGGTTCGCCGGGTCTGGTGCGCCTCGAGATCGACGGCTTCACCGGCAACCAGGGCGACTTCGCTCCCGGCTTCGCGCCGTCGATCGAGCCCTACCTGCCGGCGGACGGCGCCTTCAACACGCCGTTCACCTCGGCCGCGATCCTCTCGGTCGGCGCGTTCACCGTGAAGCGGATCCGCCCGGACTCCTTCAGCTCGAGCATGTCGTGCTGGATGAAGCCCGAGGGCAACTTCTTCGGCCTGGACTTCGCCGAGGACGACACCGTCGACCCCGACGATCCGGACGGCAAGGCGTGGAACATGGACATCATCTACGACGACAACGGCACGGAGCGCATGTTCCCGTACCGCGGTCTGCCGACCGGTGATCCGAACTTCCCGCTGGGCTCGGTCGACTTCGAGACCTTCCTGGGCGACAACCAGATCAACCACGACCTGCCGGCGAACACGGGTTCGCTGATCGCGGTGCGCTTCCAGGGCGCGCGCCTCTCCGGCGCGCTGAACGACCCCTGCGACGTGCGCCTCGCCAGCCCCGGCGCGGACATCGAGCTGGGCTCGCTGACGACCTGGGTCAAGGACCCGAACGCGCTGAACGACTTCGTGCCGAAGCCGAACATGGTGCGCTTCGTCGTGGTCTTCGAGCAGGTGCTCCGCACGCAGGGCCCGGTGCAACAGCGCATCGTCGGCGTCACGAACCTGCGCGTGAACGTGCAGCCGAACTGATCGCCGCATGCGAGAACGACACGCGCGGGGGAGCGTCCGACGGGACGCTCCCCCGCGTTCTTGCTCCGAACGTCTCGGCCCGCCGTTCGTGTGCCGTGGTCGCGGCGCGCGGCGCTAGACTGCGCGGCATGACGGGCGGCGACAGGGCGTCGCGATGAGCGCATCGCGGGTGTGGCGCGCGCGGGGCGCGCTCGACGAGGGCGGCCGCGTGGTCGACGGCGCGGGCGTGCGCGTCGCGGACGGACGCGTCGTCGAGTTCGTCGCCAGGCCGCCGCGCGACGCGACCGACCTGGGCGACGTGCTGCTGACGCCGCCGCTGGTCAACGCGCACGCGCATCTCGAGCTGACGGACTTCGCCGGCGAGATGCCGCGCGACGCGGGCTTCGGCGGGTGGGTGCGCGCGCTGATGGAGCGCCGCGCGCGCGCGACGCCGGAGGAGCTCGAGGCCGCGGCCCGACGCGGCGCGCGCCTCCTGCTGGAGTCCGGCTGCGGCGTCGTGCACGACGTCGACACGACCGGCGCGGCGGCGCGCGCGTTGCGCGACGTGCCCATCGACGCGGTCGTCTACCGCGAGGCGATCGACGCCGGCGAGGCGGCGCGGCGGGACGCGGTGTTGGCGGAGCTCGAGCGGCCGCTGTTCGACGAGCGCGGCGCGGGCGCGGGAGCGGGCGCCGGAGCAGGCGGCGGAGCAGGCGATGGGGGAGGCGGCGCGCGGCGGACCGAAGGCCTGTCGCCCCACGCGCCGTACACCTGCAGCCCGGCGCTCCTGCGCGCGCTCGGCGACCTCGCGCGGCGTCGCGGGTTGCCGCTGACGATCCACTGGGCCGAGACCGAGGAGGAGCGCCGCTACCTGCAGGGCGGCACGGGGCCGCTGGCCGACCTCCTGCCGCCCTCGCCGCGGCGCAGCGGGCTCGACCTGCTCGACGAGGCGGGGCTCCTGGCGGGCGACCTGCGCCTCACGCTGGTGCACGGCAACCACCCCGAGCCCGGCGACTACGAGCGCCTCGCGCGCGCCGGCGTGCCGCTGGTCCACTGCCCGGGCACCCACGCCTTCTTCGGCCGCGCGCCCTTCGACGTCGCCGCCGCCCGCCGCGCGGGCGTGCGCGTCCTGCTGGGCACCGACAGCGCGGCCTCGAACGACCGCTTCGACATGACGGCCGAGCTGCGCCGCTTCGCCGCCCACCCGGACGTCACGCCCGCCGAGGCCTGGCGCGCCGCCGCGGCGCCCACCTGGGCCGGCGCGCGTCACGTCGCCGCGTGGGACGCCTCGGGCGCGCTGCCCGCGGTCGCCGACCTCGCGACCGAGGAACGCGCCGTCCGCGGGGTGGACCTCGCGGGCGGTGCGGGCGAAGGACTCTGCCGCTACCCTGTGGACGGCTGATCCCCCTCGTCCCGGCCGCCCCGTCACCGTCGCGCGCGACGGTCCCCTCCCTTCCCGACCGCATGGATCGAACCACTGAACGAGCGCCCGTGGCCCACGACGGCCGCGCGCTCGACCTGCTCCGCGCCGGCGAGCGCTTCCTGCTCACCGGCCACGTCCGTCCCGACGGGGACTGCATCGGCGCACAGGCCGCGCTGGCGCGGGTCCTGGAGTCCATGGGCAAGCAGGTGTTCGTGTGGAACCCCGACCCGCCGGAAGCGCAGTTCGACTACCTGTCGCGCGAGGTCGACTACCGCGCGTGGAAGCCGGGCGACGCGGTGCCGCCGCACGACGTGACGGTGTTGCTCGACTGCGCGGAGCTGTCGCGTTGCGGCGACCTCGCGCCGGTGCTGGAGAAGCACGACAGCAAGAAGCTGGTCGTCGACCACCACGTGCACGTCGGCGAGGAGTGGTGGGACGCGGCCTACGTCGACGTCACGGCCTCGGCCACCGGGCTGCTCGTGCACCGCATCGCGCGTGAGCTGGGCGTGGCGCTCGACAAGACGGCGGCCGAGGGCGTGTTCACGTCGATCGTGACGGACACCGGTTGGTTCAAGTACTCGAACACGGACGCGGAGACCCTGCGCGTGGCCGGCGAGCTGCTCGAGACGGGCATGGACGCGTCGCTGGTCTACCAGGCGATCTACCAGCGACGGAGCCGCGAGCACCCCCAGGCGCTCGGCAGGCTGCTGGCGACGACCGAGTACCACGCGGACGGCCGCCTGGCCGTCGTGCACGCCCAGCGCGGCGCGTCGGTGGACGGCGACGACGCGCTCGACGTGTTGCGGTCGGTCGGCACGGTCGAGGTCGTGCTGTTCGTGCGCGAGGTCGAGGGCGGGCGCTGCAAGCTGTCCGCGCGCTCGAAGTCCGACGACCACGACGTCAGCGCGCTGGCGCGCGAGTTCGGCGGCGGCGGCCACGTGCGCGCCGCGGGCGCGACGATCGACGGACCGCTCGACGAGGTGCGCGCGAAGCTGGTCGCGGCGGGCGCGCGGATGTTCACGAGCACGGGCCAAGGAACGGGGTCGGTTGGATGAAGGTCGCGATCATCTCGGACCTGCACTCGAACCGCGAGGCGCTGCAGGCCGTCTTCGACCACGTGCGCGAGCTGGGCGTGCAGCGCATGTTCTGCCTGGGCGACGTCGTCGGCTACGGGCCCGAGCCCGAGTTCTGCGTCGACCTCGTGCGCGGGCACGCGGAGGTCTGCCTGCTGGGCAACCACGACGAGGCGCTGTTCCGCGACGCCAGCGACTTCAACCCGCACGCGCGCGGCGCCGTCGAGTACACGCGCAAGCGCATGCAGCCGCGCTGGTACTCGTCGTCCGAGCGCAAGGCGCGCTGGCGCTGGCTGCAGGACCTGCCGCTGTCGCACCGCGAGGGCCGCTTCCTGTTCGTCCACGGATCCCCGCGCGACCCGGTGCGCGAGTACGTGCTGTCGACCGACGGCTTCCTGAACCCCGAGAAGCTGCGCCAGATCTTCGACAGCTTCGAGGGCGTCGCCGTCGGGGGGCACACGCACCACCCCGGCATGCACGACGAGTCGCTCGTCTTCCACGGCACCGACGGCGGCGAGTCGACGACGATGGAGATCCCCGCGGAGGGGAAGTTCTTCATCAACGTCGGCAGCGTGGGGCAGCCGCGCGACGGCGACAACCGCGCGTGCTACGCCGTGCTCGAGGACGACCGCGTGACGTGGCACCGCGTGCCGTACGACTTCCGGTCGACGATGCGCAAGATCTTCGACCAGCCGGAGCTGTCGGACCTGCTGGGCCGGCGCCTCGAGATCGGCAAGTAGGGGGGGGCAGCGCGGTAGACAGGAATACGGTGCCAGGCACCTTCCTCCGGAACAGCGGCCGAGGAGTGGGAACCGCCGGAGGCGGTTCCCACTCCTCGGC
>JAUHYB010000137.1 GCA_030426745.1 bacterium | reverse complement strand
GTCGTCCTCGACTGCCCGCCGCGGGTCGACGGCGTGCTGGCGGCGAACGCGCTGCGCGCGGCCGGCACGGCGGTGCTGGTCGTCGAGACCGGGGCCTTCGCGCTGCAGGGCGCCGTCCAGGCGCTGCGCGTGCTGGACGAGATGCGCGGAGAGCGCGGCGAGACCTTCGACCTCGCCGTCCTCGGCACGATGTTCGATCGACGGACGAACTTCGCCCGCGAGCTCCTGGTCGCGCTGCACGCGCGCTTCGCCGAGGAGATGTTCGAGACCGTGATCCGCACCAGCGTCCGCCTGCGCGAGGCGGCGGCCTGCGGCGTGCCGGTGCAGGTGCTCGACCCCGGCTGCCGCGCGACCCGTGACTTCGACGCCCTGGCGGCCGAGTGGATCGCGCGTGACGCCGCGCTGCCGGTGGGCTGAGGATCCTGCCCGCGGCACCGCGCGCGCGGCCCCGCCCCGTCGATCGTTGACGCCGCCTCTCCCGAGGCGTACACCGAAGCCTTCGGAGGCCGTTCGGGCCTCCGCCGACCCTCGGAGGCCCGCGATGGACGCCCTGGCATTGCTCTGCACGCTGCACGCGGACGGCCCGACGACGCTGCGTCGGCTGCGCGACGCCGGTTGCACCTCGCTGGAGGAGCTGGCGCGGGTGCGCGCCGACCACCTCGCGGACCTGCTGGGCGTCAGCCCCGCCCAGGGGCGACGATTCCTGCGCGAGGCCGCGGGCCTGGCCGAGCGGCTGGGAGAGCGCGGCCTGGACGGCGAGGAGGAGCCCGCCGGGCCCGCCGCCGGCCGCCCGACGATCGCGCCGGCGCCCGCCGCGCCCGCGCCGGCCGAGGGTCGCGACCTGGACCGCACCGACCGCCGCGTGCTCGAGCGCGTGATCGAGCGGTGGCGCGAGGAGGAGGAGCGCGAGCGCGACGGCGCGGATCCGTACGAGCGCGAGGGCGCGGGGCAGCGCGCGGTCGTCGCGTCCCTGGCCGGCGAACCCGCGGCGGCCCAGCCCGTTGTGACCCAGCCCGTGGCGGCCCAGCCCGTGGGCGCCCTGCCGGGCGGGCGGGCGGCGCGCGAGGGCGGCGCGATCGGCCGGGAACCCGCGCGCGCCTCCGCGGCGACGGCGACGACGAACACGAGCGGCGCGCCGGCCACGACAGACACGGCCACGACGAACACGGGCGCCGCCGCCGCGCGGGCCGCCGCTCCCGCCGCTCCCGCCGCATCGACGGCGCGGACCGCGACCGCGGACGCGCCGCCGGCGCCCGGCTCGGCCGCGCGACGGGCTCCGGAGGCGACCCCGACGGCGACCCCCGCGGTGACGCCGTCCGGTCCGAGGATCGCGCCCGGCGCCGTCGACGGCCTCGACGCGGCGCTCTGCGACCGGCTCGCCGCGCTCGGCTGCCGCGACCTCGCCGACCTCGCGGCGCGCCCGGCCCTGGACCTCGCGCGCGACCTCGGTCGGCCGTTCACGCTCGTCCGCCGCATCCAGTTCCTCGCGGCGCGCGCCGCGGCGACGACCCGGCGCGACGACGCGCCGGTCGAACGCCTCTCGCCCTCCTTCGACGCCGTGCCCTGCGAGGTCGAGGGCGACGACGAAGGGCCCGCCGGTCCGTTCGCATGACGCTCCGGTTCGGCCGCACGCTCGCCGCGGCCGCCCTGCTCGCGGGCCTCGCGACGGCGGCGGCCCTCGGCGACATGCCCGAGGCGCCCGACGGGCACCCGGGCCTCGGCACGGAACGCACCGCGCGTCAGGTGTCGAAGTACCTGCGCAAGCCGCCGCGCCGCGACGAGGACGCGATCCTGTCGTGGGCCGTGTTGCCCACGCGCGTGCAGGTCCTGTGGGACGAGTACGAGCGCCGCCTGCGCGAGGAGGGCGCGTTCGACGTCGTGCCGCCGACGGCCGACGACGAGCCGGCGGACCTCGACGCGCTGTTCGCGGCGTACCGCGAGGGCGCGCGCGTGCTGCCCGCGACGCTCGCGAAGCACGCCGAACACGCGGACACCTTCGCGCGGCTGCACGCGGACCTGCGCTTCCGCATCCTCGCGGACCTGCGCGAGCCGTGGCAGGTCGAGCGGCGCGAGTTGCTCGCCGGCCTCGCCGTGTTGAACGGCATGCACGACGGGTACGTCGTGTTGACCGACGAGGAGACGCGCAAGGTGTGCGAGCGCGTCGACCTCGCCGCCGCGCGCCTGCGCAGCCTGGCGCTCGACCTGGACACCCTGTCGCGCGACGACGACGCGGGGCCGGGCGTCCCGACCGCCGAGTGGATCGAGCGGTGGCTCTCCGTCGCGCGCATGGCGAACGCGCTCGACCGCAAGAACGCGATCGAGTCGCTGCTCGAGGAACAGCGGCGCGTCCGCGAGCGGATGGAGCAGCAGATGTTCCACTATCGCCTGGCGGAGGAGGTCGACGAGGCGCTGCGCCGCCGCGAGGCCGCGCGCCAGGACGCCGCGCGCATCGCGCTGGAGGCGGCGGTCTACGCGCCGTGGACGGACGCGGGCAAGGAGGCCGACGAGGCGATCGCGGGGATGAAGAAGTCCCACCGCTACGCCTACTCGCTGCGCCTGTCGGTCGAGGGCCTCGCGATCGACCCGCTGAACGACACGCTCGCGTTCTACGCCGGCGTCGCCAGCGACTTCACCCACGACGTGCGCGTCACGCGCCCGTGGTACGACCGCTTCCTCGCGATCCGGGGCGTCCGCACGCACGGACAGGGCTCGACGACCGTCGCGGTCGAGCCGCGCGACGAGTGGGAGCGCCACGCCTTCGACCGCATCCAGGGCGACGATCCGCTCGGCCTGCCGCGCTGAGCGGAAGCGGGCGCCGCGGCGGGGGCGCCGATGCGGCCCGGCGCGCCGCCGGAGCTCCCCGGAAGGCCTCCGGGGAAAGGGGTGGGCGCGTCCACAGGACTCAGGAGAAGGCCCTGGGGACGCGCCCGTTGTGCCGGCTCCACTGGCCTGGAGCGGCGGGCTCGCGGTCGCGTTGACCGGCGCGATTCGCGAGCGGCGGAAGGTTAGTCCCTGTCACTGAATTGTGTCAGACGTTTCCGCCATTCTTTGTTCTCGGGGTCGAGCTCGATGCATCTCTTCACATGGCGGCGCGCCTCGTCCTCACGGCCGTTCATGTAGAGGCAGCAGGCGTAGGTGTCCAGCACGAGCGCGTTGTCCGGCTCCAGGCGCTGGGCCTCGCTCGCGACGTCGAGGGCGAACCGTTTGTCCGCGGCGTCGAGCACGTCGCGGTCCTGCCAGTAGGCCCACGCGAGGTTGTTCGCGAACAGCGCGCGCTCGGTCTCCGGGCAGTGGGGCCAGGCGGTGCGGCGCGCCTCGCGGGCGTCCTTGCGCGCGGCGGCGGCGGCGGCGGCGTCGTCCTCGCGCTCGGCGGTCTTCGCGCGCTCGTCGGCGAGCGCGGCGACCCAGCGCCATCCGGTGAAGCACAGGCCCGCGTCCTTCTCGCGCTTCAGCAGCTTGCGCAGCGGCGCGTCGTCGCCCTGCGCGCGCAGGTGGTCGATGGCGTCGTAGAGCGCGATCGAGCGCGCGGCCAGGCTGCGCTTCGCCCGGTCGAGCCGCAGGATCGCGTTCGCCTGCTCGCGGTACAGCTCGAGCTCGCCGACCTCGCGCAGCTTCGACGCGACGGCCCAGCGGCTCTCGATCGAGTCGCGCTCGTAGCCCTCGCCGGCCTCGAGCTTCTTGCGCACGACCGCCATCTGCGCCTCGGCTTCCTGCGTGCGCGCGAAGCGCCGCAGCTTCGCCGACAGGCTGATGCGCGCGACCAGGTCGTCGCCGTCGGCGTCGACGCGCCGGCGGAAGTCGGACACGGTGTCCTCGCCGCGGCGGATGCGGCGGACCTCGGCGCGCAGGCGCGGCGCCGTGAGGAAGCCCGACAGCGCGTCGAGCGGCGTACCGTCGGGCTCGAGGAACAGGAGCGAGGGGAAGTCGCGCACGCCGAAGGACGCGACGATGCGGCGCCCCTCGAGGCTCTCCGCGTCGACCGAGAAGCACAGGACGCCGGTGGAGAACTCCTCGACGACGCCGGCGTTCGCGTAGGTCTCCTTGCCCATCGACTTGCACCACGGGCACCACGCGGTCCAGAAGTCGAGGAAGAGGATGCGGCCCGAGCTCGCGGCTTCCTCGAGCGCTTGCTCGTAGGTGCCCTCGAACCACTCGAGGTCCCCGCGGTCGCGCGAGGCGGCCTGGGCCGTCTGCGCGTGGGCCGGGGGTGCCGCGAGGGGGACGGCGACGGTGAACGCCAGGAGGAGGAGGAAGGTCGGGAGGGACCGGAGCAGCATTGTGAAGCGGGGGGGAAGGAGGAGGGACCAACCTAAGCCGGTTGGACGTGCCCGCCGTCCCGAAGGATCGTTCCTTACAATGATCTTGCCGGACTGCGCGCCGGTCGGGAACAGCCCCGGACCCGCCCGCCGCGCCCGCTAGGCCCTATACTGGCGCCTTCACCGATCCGATCCCCGTTCCGGCGGCCCGCCCCCGGGCCGCGCCCCCCTCCGCATGAGCACCACCCTGTCCACACCCTTCCACACCGCCTTGCTGCCGGGCCTCCAGGAGCGCCCGGGCGACGACCCGATCTTCCAGCTCAACGCCGAGGCGCAGCGACGCGCGCAGGCCGGCGAGACGGTCGTGAACGCCACGCTCGGGGCGCTGATGGACGACGAGGGCACCCTCTGCGTGCTGCCCTCGGTCGCCGAGGCGATCGCGAAGGTCGACAAGGCGCGCGCGGCGGCCTACGCGCCGATCGCCGGCCCGCCGGCCTTCCTGGACGCGGTGATGAAGGACACCTTCGGCGACAGCGAGCTGTGCGCGATCTCGACCGCGGTCGCGACGCCGGGGGGCACGGGCGCGATCTACATGGCGACGAACGCCTTCCTGGAGCCGGGCCAGGCGATGCTCTGCCCCGACTTCTTCTGGGGCCCGTACAAGACGATCGCGAACCACACGCGCCGCGCCGTCGAGACCTTCCGCATGTTCGACGAGGAGGGGCGCTTCGACCTGCGCTCCTTCGAGGAAGGCCTCGCCGCGCAGGTCGCCCGCCAGGGCCGCGCGTTCGTCATCTTCAACTTTCCGTGCAACAACCCGACCGGCTACTCGCTGAACGAGGCCGAGTGGGAGGCCGTCACGGACATCGTCGCCCGCCAGGGCAAGCGCGCGCCGATCGCCTTCCTGATCGACCTGGCGTACGCGCGCTTCGGCGCGCCGGGCTCGGAGGCGTGGATCGGCCACATGGAGCGGATCAACCGCGTCGCGCAGGTGCTGGTCGCCTGGTCCGCGTCGAAGGCCTTCGCGCAGTACGGCGCCCGCGTCGGCGCGCTCGTCGCGGTGCACACCGAGGACGACCACCGCGCGCGCCTGCGCAACGCGTTCAGCTTCGCCAGCCGCGGCACGTGGTCGAACTGCAACCACCTCGGCATGCTCGCGGTGACCGACCTGCTGACGGACGCGACGCTCGCGCCGAAGGTCATCGCCGAGCGCGAGGAGCTGCGCGCGCTGCTCGACCGCCGCGTGGACGCCTTCAACGCCGCGGCGCAGGGCCGCGACATCCGCTACCCGCGCTACGAGGGCGGCTTCTTCGTCTCGGTGTTCACGCCGAACCCGCAGAAGACGGCCGAGGTCATGCGCGAGCAGGGCGTGTTCGTCGTGCCGATCCAGGGCGCCGTGCGCGTCGCGATCTGCTCGACGCAGACGTCGGGCATCGCGCGGCTCGTCGAGGCGCTCGACGCCGGAGTACGCGCGGCGGAGGCCGAATGACCGGTGCCGGGGGGGGACGCGCGGGAGGCGACGTTCCTCCCGCGGCCGACGAGCAGGCCGTCGCGAGCGGCGAGCGCGAGCACGCCTACGGGCCGCGCGTGCGGCTGCTCGCGAACCCGCTGCTGGACACCTTGATGGCGCGCCTGTGCGCGCCGGGCACGCCGCTGCGCGAGATCACCTCGGGCGTGCGGCGCGTCTACGAGACGCTGATCGCGGAGGCGACGCGTCACTTCCCGCGCTGCCGCCGCGACGTCCCGACGCGCATGGCCGACGCGCACCCCGACGCCGGCGTCCTGCGCGGCGAGTTCCTCGACCCCGCGAGCCGCATCGTCGTCGTCGACGTCGTGCGCGCCGGCATCCTGCCCTCGCAGGTCTGCTTCGAGCGCCTCGCCTCCGTGCTGCCCGACGAGAGCCTGCGCCTGGACCACCTGACGATGGCGCGCGTCGCGGACGCCTCGGGACACGTCGACCACGTCGACCTCTCCGGCTCCAAGATCGGCGGCTCCGTGGACGGCGCGACGCTCGTCGTCCCCGACCCGATGGGCGCGACCGGCTCGACCCTCCTGCGCGCCGTCGCCCACTACCGCGAACACCACGGCGAACCGGCCCGCGTCATCGCGCTGCCGATGATCGTCACCCCGGAGTTCCTGCGCGCGACCCTCGACGCGATCGACACCCTGGTCGTCGTCGCCGGCCGCCTCGACCGCGGGCTGTCGCCGGCCGACGTGCTCGCGACGCCGCCGGGCACGCACTGGGACCGCGAGAAGGGCTTGAACGAGCACGACTACATCGTCCCGGGCGCCGGGGGGATGGGGGAGCTGCTCAACAACTCCTGGTGTTGAGCGGACCGGCGCGGCCGCGTCGCTGCGCGGTCGATCAGTCGCCGGTCGCCCGCGGCACGTCGTCGCGCGCCGCGAGCACCCCGCTCTCCACCAGGCACGCGCCGACCGCGCTCGCCATCCGCTCGCACCCCTTGTCCGTCAGGTGGATGTAGTCGGCGAAGTGGTCGCCGTCCGCGGGGATCGCGTCGCGCACGGGGGCGATCGGCAGGTCGTGCTGCTCGGCGTAGGCGAGGATCGCGGCGTTGTAGCGGTCCATCGCCAGGTTCAGGCAGGGGATCGAGATCCACGGCATGTAGATCGCCGCGATGTCGGCGTTCGCGCGCTGCTCGTCGGGGCTCTGGTCGGGCCGGACCTTGGTGCTGAAGGTGGCGAGGACCAGCCGGGCGCCGTGCGCGCGGACCTCGGCGTGGATCTCGTCGAGGGTGGCGACGAAGGGCTCGTGCACGTCGAGGGGGAGGTGGTCCAGCTTGCGCCGGATGACGGTCGGGCCGCGGTTGCCGAAGCGGACGGCCAGGTTCTTCGAGAGCAGCATGTAGAGCATGCTCGTGTCGGCGAGGCGCTCCGAGAAGGTGGGCTCGGGGTCGTTCGCGTCGGCGAGCCCCTCGGTCACGGCCACCGCGCGCGAGTCCTCGATGATGTCGTTGTGCGCGTGATACAGGACCACCACGTCGGGCCGCAGCGGCAGCACGCGCTCGCGCAGGTTCCGCAACGAGTGCTCGATGCGATAGCCGGGGACGCCGGCGTTGATCACGCGGATGTCGCGCTCGGGGTAGCGCTCGCGCAGCTGCGCCTGGAGCCGGGCGGGCCAGGTGCGGCTGTCGTGCGACGCCTCCGCGCAGAAGGTCGTCGAGCCGCCGACGCACGCGATGCGCAGCTCGCCGGGCTGCTTCGCGAAGGGGAACTCCTCGCCGCGGAAGCCCATCGAGTTGATGTGGATCGAGACGAGCTCGCCGTCGAGGGACGCGCCGGGGATCGGCGCGAGCAGCGAGTAGCCCTCGACGTCGCCGAGGTAGGCGTCCGCGATCCGGGGCTGCGACGTCCCGAAGCGCTTCCACGAGCGCAGCCGCAGCACGCCCTCGAGCCCGACGACCGCCAGGGCGAACAGCAGCGCGACCAGGACCAGGCGCTGCCGCGCGCTCCGCTTGCGTCGGGACTGTGGTGCGGGGGCGGGCGAGTCCATCGTCCGAGGGTACCGGACCGGGCGCGGGTCCGCGCGGGGCGATCTTCGCGGCGTCCGCCCTGTCGGGCGCGGCGACTCTCTCTGCGTCCGCCCTACCGCGCGCGGCGACTCTCTCTGCGTCCGCCCTATCGGGCGTACGCCCGCTGCGCGAAGAGCAGCGACAGGTAGGGCAGCATCCGCGCCTTGTTCGGGATCAGCTTGAAGATCCGCCAGAGGCGCGCGGGGCGCAGGTAGAAGCGCTTGTAGGCGCCGTTGCGGATGCGCGTGATCGTGTCCTCCTCGACCTCCGAGAGGTTGATCTCGGTCTGGTAGGGCTCGTAGGCGGACCAGTCGGAGGGGAGGGCGTGGCCGGCTTCCTCGACCTGGCTGAACAGCTCGGTGCCCTTGAAGGGGATCACGCGGAAGAAGGCGGCAGTGTGGAAGGAGGACTCGGCGGCCCAGCGCACGGTCTCCTTCATCTCGTCCTCGGTCTCGGTCGGGAAGCCGAGCATGAACGCGCCGTGCACCATGATCCCCTGGCCGGCGATGAAGTCGACGATGCGCTGCACCTTGTCGATCTTCAGGTTCTTCTTCATCACCTTCTGGATGCGCGGCACGGCGGACTCGACGGCGACCATGCAGCGGTACATGCCGGCCTTCTTCAGCAGCAGCACGAGTTCCTCGTCGAGGATGTCGCCGCGGAAGCCGTTGGGGAAGGTGAGCTTCAGGCCGTAGTCGCGGTCGATCAGGCCCTGCGCGATCGCCTTCGCGCGGTCGGGGCGGAAGTTGAAGATGTCGTCCATGAAGACGAGTTCCTTCACGCCGTGGTCGCGCACGAGCAGGTCGATCTCGGCCAGCACGTTCTCGGCGGAGCGCGCGCGGAAGGCCTTGCCGTAGGAGTTGTGGCAGTAGGTGCAGCGCCACGGGCAGGCGCGCGACGAGAACATCGTCGCGAACTCCTTGTGCGCGTAGATCACGCCGCCGCGCGGGACGTCGTGGTACTTCGCGTGGTCGATCAGGTCCCAGGCGGGCATGGGGACCGCGTCCAGGTCGGGCGGCGGCGGGCGGTCGGCCTCGCG
>JAUHYB010000136.1 GCA_030426745.1 bacterium | reverse complement strand
GCACGTCACCCAGCGTGACGAGGCCCGCGGTGCCGCCGTACTCGTCGAGCACGATCGCCATCTTCTGGCGCTCGGCGCGGAACTCCTTGAGCAGCTCGGCCACCGGCTTCGTCTCGGGCACGAAGTACGCCGGCTGCAGGTGGTCCTCGAGCTTCGCGCTGTCGAGGTCCTCCGACGCGAGCAGGCCGACGACGCCGCGCGCGGAGATCGAGCCGATGATCGTGTCCATCGTCTCGCGGTAGACGGGGATGCGGCTGTGGCCCTCCTGCGCGGCCAGCTCGATCGCGGCGCGCAGGCCCTCGCCGACCTCGATGCCGTGGACCTCGGTGCGCGGCGTCATCACCGCGGCGACGTCGACGTCACCGAACTCGATGACGTTCTCGATCAGCTCGCGTTCGACGTCGTCCAGGCCGTCGCTGCGTCCCGCGTCCTCGACCACGTCGCGCAGGCCCTCGACGAGCTCGCGCGAGGTGCGCGGGTCGTCGACGATGCCGAACACGCGCATCAGCGCGCGGCGCGACCACTCGAGCGCGGCGACGAGCGGCACGAACGGCAGCTGCAGGCGCTCGTAGACGGGCAGCGCGCGGACGAGCAGCGCGTCGCCGTGGCGCCGCGCGACGACGGCCGGCAGCGACTCGGTGAACAGGTACAGCACCGGCACCGCGATCACGAGCGTCGCGACGATCTCCAGCCAGTGGGGCACGTCGCGCCGCGCGAAGGCGTCGAGCAGCAGCACGACGAACGCGAGGTCGCACGCCTTCTTCACGAGGCCCGCGCTGGTGATCAAGCGGTCCGCGCGCTCGAGCAGCGCTTCCAGGCGGCTGCGCGCGGCGCAGTCGGGCGTGTTCGCCAGCACGCGGGCGCGGTGCGAGCGCGCGAGCGAGGCGCGCAGCAGCCCGACGGTGGCGCCGACCAGGAGCGCGGCGCACGCGAGAGCGAGGGCGACCCAGTCGTCCTGGGTCCACGTAGGTGGCGGGGCGGCGGCCGGGTCGGCCGGAGCGAAGAGCGAGATCACGGGGTCGGTCGTTGCGTGGGGGGGGACGGGCGCGCGGCCCGGCGGCGCACTCTAGCGACAGCGGGCCGAAGCGTGGTCATCGACCATCGGAATCGCGGACTGGTGCACCTGAGTCGGGTCTTCGTGGGAGTCGTCCCCGAGGAGGGCGGCGCGGGCCCGGCGAGGGGGAGGGCCGGTCGACGCGTCGCCCCGTCCGGGGCGTTCCCGACCCGTAACGGTCGCGCGGGGTCGTTTCGATGTCGGAACGGTCTCGCGCGCCGCGCCGGTGGGCGCCGGAGCGCTCCAGGACGCCTGCGCGACCCGTCGGAGCCGCCGCGCGCCCCCGTCCGGGCCCGCCCGCGCCGCCCGCCGGCCCCGCCGGGCGCCCTTGGCACGGCGCGTGCATCCGCGCCCGACCATGCCCACCCTGCCGCTCCCGCCCGTGCGCCTCGACGCCTCGCCCGCCCGCGAACTCCCGGCCCCGGTCCGCCGCCGGCTGCGCGCCCGCGGGACCGACCTCGACCTGCGCCCGGACGAGGACCTGGAGACCCTCCGCGCGCGGCTCGAGACGGACCTCCTGGCGCTCTTCCGCGACGAGCGCAACGCCGCCGACTTCGACGCGCTCTACGCCTTCGCCGGCCCGACGCTCGCGCACTCGATCGCGCGGCAGCTGCGCGGCGGCGCGACCCGGCTCGACGCGGTCGACCTGGTGCAGGACACCTTCGTCAACGTCTACCGCTACGTCGGCTCCTTCCGCGACGAGCGCGCCCGGTCCTTCCGCGTGTGGGTCGGCGCCATCGCGCGCAACCTCGTGCGGCGCCGCATGAGCGAGCAGCGCACCGCGTCGCTCAACGCCTTCCCCGACGACTTCCAGGACCCGGTCGACCTGCGGCCGGGTCCGGTTCGTGCGCTGCAGTCCGTCGAGGAGCAGCGCGCGATTCGCGGCGCCTGGTTGATCTTCCTCGGCCACTACACGGCCGCCTTCGCGCAGCTCGGCGAGCGCGACCGCCGCGCGCTGGAGCTCGTCGAGCTGGAGGAGCGCTCCTACAAGGAGTGCTGCGAGATCCTCGGCGTCGGCATGTCGAACATGAAGATGATCATGTTCCGCGCCCGCAAGCGCATCCGCGCGCGCATGGCCGCGTCGATGGGCATCGACGTGGACGACGTCCCCCCGGTCGCGCGGCTGTCCCGCGCCGGCTGACGCGCGCCGCCGTGCCGAACCGGAGCCGCAAGCGCGGTGACACGCTGCGCATGATCGCCTGGATCCTCGCCGCCCTCGCGCTGTGGTGGTTCGTGTCGATCGCGTGCTTCGACCTGCGAGGGGAGTGAGCGAAGGTACGGTGCTCACAGACCGACCCACGCGCGGTCGTAGCGGTCCATGACGCGACCCCCCTCGAAGCGCCCGTCCCCGTCCTCGTCGCGCAGCGCGTACCGGCGCCCTTCGCCGACGGACAGCAGGACGTACGGCACGCCGTCGTCGTCGCGCGCGGCGTACGGGTCGCGCGGGCGCGACGCGCCCTCGAACGAGCGCCGGATCTCCGCGTGCGTCGCGACGACGCGCGGCGGCGCGAGCGGGTGCGCGACGTCGAGCTGCAGCACGTCGCCGGTGTCCGCGCGCACCATCACGAGCGCGCGCAGGGTCGCGTCCAGTGCGGCCGCGCTCACGGGGAACGCGAACCGCGCGAGCACCTCGCGCCGCGCGACCGGCGCGCCGCGCTCGGCCGGCGGCCGGTACGCCCCGCCCGCGACGCGCACGACGAAGGGGGCCGGTCGCTCCGCGGTCCCGAGCGGCGCGAAGGGACGCGCGCGCTCGGTGTACGGCGCGCCCTCCGCCGGCGCGATGGTCCAGCGTTCGACGCGCGCGCGGGCCGCGGCGCCCTCGGACTCGCGGAGGACGACGAACCACTCGTTCGCTCCGCGACTCGTCACGGCGATCGGCGTGACGTCGATCGCGAAGCGCGTCCCGCGCTCGAACGCTGCCGCGCGCTCGGGCGGCGCGCCGGGGCCGGCCCAGGGAACCCCGTCCACGACGACCTCGCGCGTGACGAACCGGATGCGCTTCGCGCCGAACTGCGCGTAGCTCGAGAACCCGGGCGAGCGGTGCAGTGTCACCAGCCCGGGCGACCGCAACTCGCAGAGCGGCGGGGTCGGCGGGCCGAGCACGCGGCGCAGCAGCGCGGGTCCCCAGACCTCGTGGTGACGCAACGGTGTGGCGGACCACGCGAGGAGGGCGAGGCTCACCGCCGCAGCCGTGATCGAGAGCGCGCGCACGATCGGGAAGACGACCCGGCGCGCCGTGTCTTCCGCCGATGCGGCGGTACCCTCGCACTCATGCGCCCCGCCCTCCTCGCCGGACTCGTCTACTTCGCCGTGGTCTTCGCCGCGGGCTTCGCGCTCGGCGTGCCGCGCACGCTGGTGCTCGAGGCGCGGGTCGGTGAGCTCGGCGCGGTGCTCGTCGAGATGCCCGTGATCCTGGCCGTGTGCTGGTGGAGCGCGGGCCGGGTCGCGCGGCGCTTCGCGGTCCCGGGCGACGTCCGGGCGCGCGTCGCGATGGGCGGCGCGGCGTTCGCGCTGCTGATGGCGGCGGAGTGGGCGCTCGTCGCGGCGACGGGCGAGGAGACGCTGCTCGAGCACTGGAGCCGACCGGCCGGCCTGCTGGGGCTGGCGGGTCAGCTGGCGTTCGCGGCCTTCCCGGCGATCCGCGGGCGCGGCGAGCGCGCTACGGCCGGAACTCGACCGCCAGGGCGCGGCTCAGGTTGACGCCGGTCCCGCCCGCGGCGAGGTCGCGGAACCAGTACTGGAAGTACCAGGTCGTCCCCGGCGCCGGCGCGCCCGCGTCGAACGGGAGGTGCGCGTAGCCGGCGGCGTCCGTCGGGCTCGGGCCCAGGCGGTGGTGCGGCGCCGCGACGCACAGCGTGCCGTCGCCGAAGGGGACCTGCGCCTGCGCGGCGCCGTGGAAGAACACGCCCGCGGTGTTCGCCGGCGCCGGCCCCGCCTCGAGCGCGAAGTCGTCGGCGGCCACGCTGGTGGTGCCGGTGAAGTGCAGGTCCGCGGCGGCCCCGCTCGAGTTCGCCGTCGCGGCGCAGTAGCGCGTCGGCCCGTCGCCCGCGGGGTCGTGCAGGAAGCCCAGCACGGCGTCGCCGCCGTCGTAGCGGCCGTAGTAGTCGCCGCACACGAGCCCGGCGTTCGAGATGTCGCGCGCCGCCGTGTCGCCCAGCGCGCCGAACAGGTCGAGGTCGTTCCACTGACCGGCGACGAAGGTCACGGCGCGGCGCCGCGACGCGCCCTGCGGCAGCACCTGGCCGACGTAGTCGCCCGCGTCGTTCATGCCGAACAGCAGGGTCTCCGCGGCGGTGGGGTGGTCGACCGTCGTGAAGGCGCTCGTGCCCAGCTGGTGCGTGAAGCCGTGCCACACGAAGTTCGTGTCGCGGTAGTTGCCCAGCACGACGCCGTTCGCGTCGACGTCCCACAGCTCGGTCGCCAGCGCGCCGGGCACGTCGAGCAGCGCCGGGGTCCCGTTCGTGTAGACCACGCCGTGCACCGACGCGTCCGCCGCGACCAGCCGCCCGACGCGCACCCCGTTGTCGTTGGCGCCGCGCGCGAAGATGGTCGTCATCGGCAGCGGCTGCAGCGCGCCGAAGACGCCCGCCGCGTGCTCGATCGGGCCGCCTTGTCCCGAACCCGCGGTGAACCCGACCGCCGTCCCGCCCTCGCTCGTCCCCTCGAAGAAGGTCGTCGACGCGCCGGGCCAGTCTGCAGTCGAGAACGCGCCGTTCGCGTCGCGCAGCACGCCGTGCACGGTCGCGTCGGGCAGCTGGTAGGAGCCGACGACGCGCCCCTGCGCGTCGACGCCGCGGGCGTAGGTGACCTCGGCGCCGGGGTGGACGAAGCGGACGAGCGTCGGCGCTTGCGCGCGCGCCTCGGCGGCGAACAGGACGACCCCGCCGGCGGCGGGCAGCAAGTGGTGCAGGCGGAGCATGAGCGTCTTCCGTGAGCGGGAGCGACGAGTCGGACGCCGGGGACGGCGCGGCGACTAGCCGGTCCTCGCTTCGATCCTACACCGAGCCGCGCACCCGCTCGCCGCCGCGCGCTACCAGCAGAAGGTCGCGGTGACCGCGCTCGACAGGTTGAAGCCGCCCGTGTCGCGGAACCAGAACTGGAAGTGCGCCGTGGCGCCGGGGGTGATCGCGCCGGCGCCGCCGGAGAGGGGGAGCTCGGTGAAGTCGAGGTCGCGCTCGAGCGCGCCGGCGGCGCTCGTCATGTGCGGGGGCTTGAGCCGGTGGATGCCCGTCGAGCCCAGGCCCACGCACAGGCGGCCGGCGCCGAAGGGCGTGTAGTCGCGGGTGAAGCCGTAGAAGAAGACGCCGAACTTGTGGGCGGGGCCCTGGGTGACGCGGATCGAGCAGTCGTTCGCCGCGATGCTGCGCGACCCCAGGACGTCGACCTGCGCGACCAGCCCGGAGCTGTTCGGGAGCGCGTCGCAGTACTGCGTCGTCTCGTCGCAGAGCCCGGTGTAGACGTAGAGGCGGCCGGGGGCGCCGATCCAGGCGTCGAGGTAGTACGAGCCGACCGCGAAGTCCGTGCTGCCGTCCGCGTTCAGGTCGCCGAGGTTCGCGATCGCGTAGCCGAACTCGTCGTTCTCCCCGCGGCCGTAGAGCGCGCCGAGCAGCGCGCCGTCGGCGCCGGAGTGCACGAAGGCGGCGCTGCCCTCCTCCAGCATGACGTCCGAGCGCCGCGCGCCGACGGCGAAGTCCAGGACGCCGTCGCCGTCGTAGTCGCCGAGGGTGGTGAGCTCGGAGCCGTACTGGGAGTCGTACTCCGGTCCGACCAGGTGGTAGAGCAGCGCGCCGTTCGCGCCGGACATCACGCTGACGCGCCCGACGTGGTAGACGTCTTCCTCCCAGATCTGATCGCCGACGGCGAAGTCGATGACGCCGTCGCCGTTGACGTCCCCGAGCGACGCGATGGACCAGCCGAACTCCCCGCTGTCGTCGAAGCCCCCGAAGGAGGTGATGACGGAGAAGTCGTCGCCCGAGAGCAGGTAGACCATGCCGTCGCCGACGCCGGCCGCCGTCGCCGCGAGGTCGTCGTGCCCGTCGCCGTCGTAGTCGCCGATCGGGATGACGGCCCGGCCGAAGCGCCCGAAGGAGATCGGGCCCCAGGCGCGGCCCAGCTCCGAGCCGTCCACCCCGGAGTAGCCGATCACCGCGCCGGCCTTGCTGAGCGTCGTCGTGCCGGACTGGAACGTGCCGTCGTGCGCGGAGATGAAGAAGTCGTCGACGCCGTCGTCGTTCAGGTCGCCGGCACCGCCCGCGCAGCCGCCGAAGTTCTGCTTCGGGTTGGTCCCCGCGAAGCCCGTCGGCGTGAGGTCGTGCAGCACGGACGCGTCCGCGCCGGAGTAGACGATCACGCGGCTCGACTCCCCGGTGACGTAGTCGGGGATCGGGTCCGCGACGATGAACTCCGACTTGCCGTCGCCGTCGAGGTCGAAGCCGCCGCCCACCGTCCGACCGAAGTACCACGAGTCGATCGGCGCGTGGATCACGTGGATGGTCGACCAGTCCGCGCCGGACAGCACGATCGCGCCGCCTCGCCCGTGGCCGGCCTCGGTGCGACCGGGGCGCGAGACCAGCAGGTCGGGCACGCCGTCGCCGTTCACGTCGCCGAGGCCGCACACGTCGCGGCCGAGCTGGTCGGTGTCCTGCCCGTCGAGGGCGAGCTCCAGGTCGTGGGCCGCCGAGGCGCTGCACGGGAGGAGGGCGGCGAGCGCCGCGGCGCAGGCGGCGGTGGGACGGTGGCGCATGGAGTTCTCCCTCTCGGCCGGATGCGAGCGGCCCTTCGTTGGACGTGGAGGCGCGACCGAAGTGCGAGCGAGGCCGGCGCGCCGTGCCGTGAGCCTATGCGCGTCGCCCGGATCCGGCAATCTCCCTCCGGGTCGTATCGCTCCGCTCGCGGTCCACTAGGATGGCGGGTGAGAGAGGAAATCAGCGCTTCCCCGCTGATTCGTAACCCGATGATTCAAGGTCTCGCGACGATCTGGGCCGCGTGCGGCGCGGTCCTGCTCCAAGGCGTCGACTTCACCACCCCGGACCCGTGCGACGCCCCGCCGGGGACCTTCGACGTCCCGGGCCGACAGCAGGTCGGCGGGGCGCCGCGGGACCTGGAGCTGGTCGACGTCGACGCGGACGGGCTCGACGACCTGATCTACACGCAGGCGCAGCTCCACGCGGTGGTCGTGCGCCTGGCGACGAGCGCGACCGAGTTCGGCGTCGCGCAGACGCACGACCTGGGCGGAGAAGACGTGGTCGTGGGGGACTGGAACGGTGACGGCTTCCCGGACCTGGCCGCCGTCGGGCGCGACGGCAGCACCGAGGACGTCGGCGTCGCGCTCAACGACGGGCTCGGCGGCTTCGGTCCGGCGGTGCGCTACGCGACGGGCTTCGGCGCGCGCTCGATCACGGCGGACGACGTGGACGGCGACGGCGACCAGGACCTGGCCGTCGCGTGCGCCTACGCGAACGAGGTCTGGCTCCTCTGCGGCGCGGGCGACGGGACCTTCGCGGCGACCGACGTGGTGCCGGTGGTCGTCGGTTCGCCGGCCGACGCCCAGCCGCACGCGATCGCCGCGGCGGACCTGGACGGCGACGCGCTGCCGGAGCTCTTCGTCGCGGACGTCCACACCGACGAGTTGCTGGTGCTGTCGAGCTCCGGCGGCGCGGGCTACGCGATCGCGGCCCGGCACGCGACGGGTCCGGGGCCGGCCGCGGTCCTCGTGCACGACTTCGACGATGACGGGCGACAGGACGTGCTCGTCTCCACGCAGGTCGCGCTCGAGCTGTTCCTCGCGGCGACCGACGGGACGCTCCAGGCGCCGGTCGCCTTCCCGCTGCCCGACGGCGTCGGCTCCACCGCGATGCGGCTCGCCGACGTGACGCTGGACGGCGCGCTCGACGTGCTCGTCTGCAGCGGGGCGCAGGACCGCGTCACGATCTTCGAGCGCGTCGGCGGCGCGCTCGCCGCGGGCGATCCGCTGCGCGCGGGCGACGGCCCCGCGGCGGTGGTCGCGCGCGACGTCGGGGGCGACGGCGCGCTCGACCTGCTGGTGACGAACAGCGGCAGCGGCGACCTGCTCGCGCTGCACGGCGACGGCTCGGGCGCCTTCGGGCCGCGCGCGCCCTACGCGAGCGGTCCGCGCGGCGTGAGCGTGGTGGTCGCGGACTGGAACGCGGACGGCGTCCCCGACCTCGCGGCGGCCTACGAGGGCGAGGACGACGTCCCCGGCGGCCTGTCGATCCACCTCGGGCTGGGCGACGGCACCTTCGTCACCCAGGCCTCGATCGAGCTCGACGGGACGGTGCAGGACCTCGCCGCGGGCGACCTGGACCTGGACGGCGCGGTCGACCTGGTCGTCGTGCGGGAGTCGCCGCGCGAGTTGCTCGTCGTGCTGTCCAACGCGGACGGCACCTTCGCGCACCCGACGGTGCACGAGGTCCAGTGGGGTCCCGAGTCCGTCGCCGTCGCGGACCTGGACGGCGACGGCGCGCCCGACGTCGTCGTCACGTCGGACGGCGGCAACGGATTCGCCGGCGAGCTCGCGGTCTTCTTCGGCGGCGGCGACGGCACGCTCGGGCCGCGCACGGTGCTCGACCACGTCGACGGTCGGCGGTTCCTGGAGGTCGTGGACCTGGACCAGGACGGCGCGCGCGACCTCGTCGTGAGCCGCGAGGATCCCTGGGTCTACGAGTGGCTGGCGGGCGACGGCGCCGGATCCTTCGCGCCGGCGCGACCGCTGCTGGGGCTCGACTTCGCCGACGAACTCTCGATCGGCATCGA
>JAUHYB010000630.1 GCA_030426745.1 bacterium | reverse complement strand
AACAGGTGGTGAAGGAGCTCGAGGACGCCGAATTCGGCGCGAGCGAGGAAGCGCAGCTCCTGGGGGCGCTGAACATGCTGTTCGGCACGCCGGAGGCGCCGAAGTACCTCGTCACGAACGCGTGGCTCGACGAGGGGTTCGACCCGAACTGGCCGCAGTATCCGGCAGGGGACAACGGCAGCGGTTCGATCACCGACGAGCAGTTCGCCGCGATCCAGGACGGGAACGCGAAGCGGTTCGAGGTCGCGCTCGAGTTGATCGAGGCGCGGGACTTCGACCAGGTCGAGCGCGCGCTGCGCGGCGTGGCGCGGGGTGAGTCGGTCCACGAGATGTGGCGCGAGCGCTACGCGGAGCTGGAGGAGGACGCCGACGAGGAGCGCCTGACGCAGTTCGTGGAGGACATGGTCTACGACATCACGAACTACTACCCGACGATGGCCGAGTCGGCGGAGTTCTACCGTCGCCAGTGCCTGCACTGCCACGGCAATGAGGGCGGCGCCGACGGGCCGACCGCGCCCTTCCTGGACCCGCTGCCGCGCGACTACCGCCGCGGCATCTTCAAGTACACGCCGTTGAAGGACAAGGCGCGCCCGCGGCGCGAGGACCTGTTCAACGTGCTGACGCAGGGCGTCTACTCGACCGCGATGCCGAACTTCCGCCGCTTCAGCGACGCGGAGCTGCACGGCCTGGTCGACTACGTGCAACTCCTGTCGATCCGCGGCGAGACGGAGATCCTGATCGCCGCGACCATGGAGTCCGACGGCCAGATGACGCCGGCGATGGTCCAGGAGAACTACGAGCTCGCCTGGAGCCGCTGGCAGGGCCAGGACGAGAAGCTGATCACCTTCGACGGGCCGATCCCGCCGTCCAGCGAAGCGATGCTGGAGCGCGGCAAGGAACTCTTCAACGACGCGAACCGCGGCAACTGCATGAGCTGCCACGGCGCGTCCGGGCGCGGCGACGGCGTGGCCGCGTGGCGTCCGATGAAGGACGACGACGGCAACGACCTGGTCGACGAGAGCGGCAACCGGCTGACGAGCGCCTGGACCGGCCTCGAGCTGCGCGAGCCCGCCTACCTCGACGACTGGGGCAACCCGATCGTCCCGCGCGACCTGACGCGCGGCGTGTTCCGCTTCGGCAACCGCCCGATCGACATCTACCGCCGCATCTACGCCGGCATCAACGGCACGCCGATGCCCGCGATCGGCGAGTCCAAGGACGCCGACGGCAACCCGCTGCTCAGCGACGAGGACATGTGGGCGCTCGTGCACTACGTGCGCTCGCTGTCGGTCGACCCGGACAACCCCGGCAAGGGCCTCCTGCCGGTCCGCGACCTGCACGCGGCGCACGACGGTCACGGTCACGACGACCACGGCGACGCCCACGGCGAGTCCGCCGACGACGAGTCCACCCACTAGGGGCGCGCCGGCGCGACCGGCACACCTCGCGAGCGCCGCGCGCGCTCGACAACATCCCGCGAGCGCCGCGCGCTCGACCGCGGACCGCTCTGCGACCCGCGCTCCTTCGATCCTCTCCACGTCCCTCACCGTCCCCTCGGAGATCGCATGCGAATCCTGGCGACACTCCTCTTCCTGGCCCTCCTGGTCTTCGGCGTCTGGTCCTTCGCGGCCGCCAAGTCCTTCGACGCGTGGCTGCCGCCGCACGTCTCCAGCTTCGGCGCGGACATCGACTTCCTGTTCGAACTGATCCTGTGGATGGTCACGTTCTTCTTCGTGCTGACCGAGGGCGTGCTGATCTACTGCGTGTGGCGCTACTCGAAGAAGGACGCCGGCAAGGCGCACTTCACGCACGGCAGCCACAAGCTGGAGA
>JAUHYB010000629.1 GCA_030426745.1 bacterium | reverse complement strand
AACATGACGATGGTGATCGCACCGCACAAGAACAAGTCCGAGGCGAAGGCGGAGCAGAACGCCCAGCGCGCCGCCAACCGCGAGGCCGCGCGCTCGGCGCGCACCACGTCCGCCGGGTCCGAGTAGGGCCCCCGCACACTCCCGCCGCAGGGCGGGGTACGACTCCCGCCCGGCGGGATGCACAACGAAGGAAGAAGAAGATGCCGAAGCAGAAGACCCACTCGGGCTCCAAGAAGCGCTTCAAGGTCACCGGGACCGGCAAGCTCAAGAAGCAGCAGGCCGGTATGCGCCACAACCTCGAGGGCAAGTCGAGCCGCCGCACCCGCCGTCTGAACCAGGACCAGGTGCTGTCGAAGGCCGACACCAAGGTCGCCAAGAAGCTCCTCGGGCGCTGACGCGCGCGATCGCACGATAGGAACGAAACGAAATGGCTAGAGTCAAGCGGGCCGTCAACGCCCACAAGAAGCGTCGCGTCATCCTCGAGCGCGCCTCCGGTTACCGGGGTCAGCGTTCGCGTCTGTACCGCAAGGCGAAGGAGCAGGTCACCCACTCGCTCGTCTACGCGTACCGCGACCGCCGCAAGCGCAAGGGCGATTTCCGCCGCCTGTGGATCCAGCGCATCAACGCCGCGAGCCGCCAGAACGGCCTCACCTACAACCGCTTCATGCAGGGCCTCGGCCTTGCGGGCGTGCAGGTCGACCGCCGCATGCTGGCCGAGCTGGCCGTCAACGAGCCGGCCGTGTTCGCGTCGCTCGTCGAGACCGCCAAGAAGGCGCTGCCCGAGAACGTCAACGCTGCCAAGTCGGCGTAGCGCGACACTCCGCACGACAAGGGGCGTCTCCTCCCGGGGGGCGCCCCTTGTGCATGCCTAGACTGAAGGCGTGCTGGAGAACCCCCGGTCGCCGCGCGTGCGCGCCGTCGCGAAGCTCACCAAGCGCAGCGCGCGCCAGGAGACCGGGCTGTTCCTGCTCGAAGGCCCGCAGGCCGCGCGCGAGGTGATCGCCTACCGCGCCGACTCGGTGGTCGAGCTGTTCGCGACGCCGACCGCGCTCGAGAAGCACGCCGACGTGCGCGACGCCGCTCGGGATGCCGGCATCGAGGTCGTGTTCGCGAGCGAGGACGTCATCGACGCGATGGCCGACACGGTCACGCCGCAGGGGATCGTCGCGGTCGCGCGGCAGACCCCCACGAGCGTGCGCGACGTGTTCGCGGCATCCCCTCGACTCGTCGCGATCTGCGAGCAGGTGCGCGATCCGGGCAACCTCGGCACGATCATCCGGGCAGCCGATGCCGCCGGCGCCGACGCCGTCGTCCTCACCGGCCGCACCGTCGACCCGTACAACCCGAAGGTGGTGCGCGCGACCACCGGGTCGCTGTTCCACCTGCCGATCGCCCTCGGCATCGACCTCGCGACCGCGGTCGAGCGCGCGCATGCCGCGGGCGTGCGCGTCGTCGCGGCCGACATCGACGGCGACGACTTCCTCGCGCAGCGCGGCCTGCTCGCCGAGCCCACCGCATGGCTGTTCGGCAACGAGGCGCGCGGCCTCGACGACGACGCGCTGGCGCTCGCCGACCTGTCGGTGCGCCTGCCGATCTACGGCCGGGCCGAGTCGCTCAACCTCGCGACCGCGGCCAGCGTCTGCCTGTACGAGACGGCCTTCGCCCAGCGCGCGGCGCAGGGCGCATGATCCGTTCCGCGCCTGTTACGACTCGGTAAAGGTCGCGTCAATCCCGGTGTATCGGCGCGTGGGGCATGCCAGGCTGGCGGAATGGCGACACCGGATGCCCCTTCTCCCGCGGCGCGGACGTCGAACATCAACGTGCGACGCGGCGA
>JAUHYB010000628.1 GCA_030426745.1 bacterium | reverse complement strand
GCCGCGTGCGGCAGCACGAAGGAGAAGAAGCCCGAGTACGACCCGAAGGACGGGCGCGTCGCCGGGCTCGACGAGGTGCCGACGCACTACCGCGACGCGTGGGCGGCGTGGCTCGCGGGGGGGGAGGAGTGGAAGGCGGCGCGGCCGGCGGCGGTCGCGGATCCGGAGCTGCGCCAGGCGCTGGTCGACAATTGGATCATCGTGATGGGGCGCTTCTACTCGGGGCGCGCGCTGGCGGCGCGGGGGCAGATGCCCGGGCCCTTCTCGCGGGCGCAGCGCGAGCTCGTGCTGCTGGGCATGCAGTCGGCGCCGAGCCTGGTCGAGCTGGTGCGCGCGGGCGACGAGGTCGCGGCGACGCTGGCGGCGGACACGCTGGAGCAGATGGAGGAGCCGCGGGTGTGCGCGCTGGTCGCGCCGCTGCTCGCGGACGACGACGCGCAGGTGCGACGGCGGGCGGCGAACCTGCTGGCGCGGCTGCCGAACGCGCGGGACGACGAGGCGGCGGTGCGCGAGGCGCTCGTCGCGGCGACCCAGGACGACGACGAGTGGATGGTCCGCGCGCAGGCCGTGCGGGCGCTGGGCGAGCGCGGCGCGAAGGCGTCGCGGACCGACCCCTACCGACAGGCCCTGCTGCGCGCGCTCCTCGACGAGGACCCCGCCGCCCGCGAGGCGGCCTGCCGCGCGCTGGCGAAGCTGGGCGACCCGATGGCGATCCCGGCGTTGATCTCGCACCTGGAGCAGCAGCTGCGCGGCGGCGGGCGGCCGTCCGGCGTGCGGGCGGCGCAGGCGGCCCTGCAGCAGCTCAGCGGGCGCCGCGAGTCCTGGAACCCGATCGAGTGGGAGCGCTGGTGGCGCTCGGAGGGGCTCGAATCCGCCACGCGGGGGAGAACCGGCGCGGCGCAGTGAGTAGGCTGCGCGGGCGCTCCGCGCGCCGGGAACGGGCCGAATCGGGCCGCGGCCGGCGCTCCCGGAACGCCGAAGGACATCGCCCGAAGTACTCCGCCCGAACGACCCGCCCGACGACCCCGCCCGCGCGGCGGGGCACCAGCACCCCCCGGAATGGCCCAGTGGAAGATCCGTCGCCGCCAAGGCGAGTGCAGCGCCTGTGACCACGTGTTCGCCGACGGCGAGCGCCACGCCTCGGTGCTGCGCGTCGACGGCGAGGAGCTGCAGCGCGGCGACCTGTGCGACACCTGCTGGAAGGCGCACGACGGCGAGGAGGACCTGATCTGGTGGTTCACGCGCCACGAGGTCGACAAGAAGCGCACGGTGGCGCTCGACCTGGCGACGATGGAGCGGCTGTTCCTCGAGCTGGAGGGCAAGGGCGGCCCCGCGCTGCAGGAGGTGCGCTACCTCCTGTGCCTGCTGCTGATGCGCAAGCGGCGCTTGAAGCTGGAGCGCGTGAAGCGCGCGAAGGACGGCGAGCTGCTGATCATGCGCCGACCGCGCCGCAAGGAGCTGCACGAGGTGCAGGTCTTCGACTTCGACGCCGAGCGCATGGACGAGCTGCGCGGGCGCCTGCAGGAGGTGCTCGAGGGCGCGTCCTTCGACGAGGAGGACGGCGGGTCGTCGACGGACGAGGCCGCCGAGCGCCGCCCCGCGGGAGCGGGGGAGGCGGAGGCCTCCGGAGACGCGAGCGGCGACGGCGACGCACCGGAGGACGACTCCGGCGACGACGACACCGGTGACGACGACGGCGTCGACGTCGCCGAGGTCAGTCACGCCGAGCTGACGGCGCCGGTGGACGACGCGCGGTAGGGCGAAGGTACGGTGCCGGGTGCAAGATCGTCGGGTTAGCGCAGCAGGGCGGCATCCGGCCGCCCTGCTGCGCTAAC
>JAUHYB010000135.1 GCA_030426745.1 bacterium | reverse complement strand
TTCGAGGTCGCGCTGCTGGTCAACGCCTACCCCTACCTCTACTTCGGCAGCGACCGCGACGAGCGCGGGGCGCTCGACCACGACGCGCTGTTCGACGCGCTGCGCCGCGTGTGCGACGGGCGCGTCGCGTTCTCGAACCGCGTCGACCTCGCGCGCCTGCCCAGCCACGTGCGGCGACGGGCGGCGGCGCTGGGCGCCGCGGAGGGCTACACCGAGGACGCGATCCGCGCGGCGGCGGAGCGCCGGTTCCGCGTCGAGGAGCGGCGGCCGCTGGGGCGCATCCCGCTGTGGGTGTTGCACGCGCGCTGAGCGCGCGCGACGTCGTCATCGCCGACCTGGGCCGGAACGAGGAACGGGAGCGCCGGAGCGCTCCCGTTCCTCGTTCCGACCGGCGGGCGGCCGCGATGTCGCGCGACTCAGCGCACCGAACCCGCGATCTGCAGCTGTTGGTTGTCCGCGTCGCCGAGGTTCGTCTTGAAGAAGGCCGTGCCCCTCACGAAGTTCTCGGCGAAGCCGGTCGTGTCGCCCTCGATGATGATCTTGACGGCGTACTTGCCGTTGTGGGTCGTCGGCTCCCAGGTCGCCGTCATCTCGGGGCGGCTGAAGCGCATGCTCAGCTCCGCCAGCTCGAACTCGTCGCCATCGACGTGGTAGAGGATCGACTCGCCGCGGAACTTGGTGTCCTTCGCGACGACGCCGAGCTGGATCTGCTCGGGCTCCATGCGGATGTCGCCGTACATCTTGGCGATGACCTGGGTCATCACCTTGTGGGCCACCGGCTCGCCGCCGGGCTCGGTGACGCCCTCGCCGTCGATCTCGAGGCGCGCGTTGAAGTTGCCCCACGGCGCGTTGTCGCGGATCACGACGTCGATCAGCACGTTGCCTTCCGCGTCGCGGCCCTTCTCGGTCGCCGTCAGGTACTGGTTCGACGCCTTGATGTTCGTGATGCGGTAGCTGTCGTTCGCCGGCTTCAGGACGAGCTCGGTGTGGTGCGCCTCGTGCTGCGGCAGGTCGCCCAGGCGCAGGACGCGCTCGGCCTCGACGAACGGCTTGATGTTGGCCGAGATGTTCAGGACCTGGTCCGGGCCGTTGTTCCAGGAGACCGTGATCGTCTTCTTCTGCGGCCCGATGCCCTTCGGCTTCCAGGTCATCGGGATCATCTCACCCATGCCCGGCTCGAAGCTCGTGCGCGACAGCGACGTCGTCGTGCACCCGCAGCTCGGCTTGACGCGAGTGATCTCCAGCGTCTTCTTGCCCTGGTTCTGGAAGGCGAACTCGAACGTCAGGTCCTGGGTGTCCCAGACCGTGCCGAAGTCCTTCTCCTTCGTGGCGAAGACGAGCTGCGCGCCGTCGGGGTCGACCTCGATCGGGGCGGAGATCACGCCGCGCTGCATGTCGGTCAGGCGCTTGCGCTCGACCGCGAACTGCTTGTTGTCGATCTTGCCGGACTTCAGCTGCTCGTTCAGCTTCATCATCTCGGCCTTGTACTCCTCGTTGGAGAGCCCGCCCTTGCCGTGGTCGTGACCGGAGTGGTCGGCGAGCTTGCGCGCGGCGTCCGGGTCGACTTCCTCGGTCGGCGGGAGGTCGACGGGCTTGCGGTCGACCGGCTTCGCCTCCGGCGCCTTCGCCCCGTCCGTGAGCGACGCCGCGCCCGCCGCGGCGCTCGGGGGCTGCGCCTGCGCGCCCGCGGGGACCGCGTCGGCGTCCGAGGAGGCGACCTGCGCGTCGGTGTCCGCGCCCGTGGAGGCGGTCGAGTCCTCGGCCGAGCAGGCCGAGAGGGCGAGGAGGAAGCCGAGGCCGGCGGCGAGGGCCGCGGCGCGGGCGGAGCGCTTGGGTCGTGCGTACATGGTCGCTGGAGGGGGGGTTCGGGGATCGGGCGGTTCCGCGAGGATCGGACCGCCGGGGCGGAATCCTGGAGGCTCGATGGTGCCGCATGGCCTGGAAACGGCCAAGGGGCCGCGCTCGGAACCTCTCGGGTCCGCGGGGTACGGGCCCGGCGGCGCGGCTGTTGGCCCGGAAGCGCGGCGGGTGGCCGCGGAGACGGATCGCCGGGCTCAGCGGGGCAACGGCGCGCGGGTCTCGCCGCGCCCCAGGCTGCCCGTCGAGGCCTCGCCGAAGGGGCTGGCCGCGATCAGGAGCGCGCCCGGCGGGCTCCACCAGGCGACCTCGTAGTCGACCGCGCCGGGCGGCAGCAGCGCCGTCGCGCCCGTCTCGGTCACGTCGATCGGCCACGCGTAGGCGGATCCGTCCGCGTCGCGCAGGACCAGCAGCAACCGCAGGCCGCGCCCGCGGTGGCGGTCCGTCTCGCCGATCAGGGAGAGCCGCCGGGCGGAGTGCGGTTCGAGCATCGCGCGGGTCTCCTCCCCCGCGCGCACGGTCACCACACTCCGCGCGACAGCAGCGCCACCGAGGAGGCGCACCTCGTAGTCGCCGGGGGGCAGGTCATCGAGCCGGAAGCTCCCAGCCGTTCCGATCTCCACCCGCCGCTCCAGCGCTCCGAGCTCTCTCTCCGCGTCGAGTCCCAGCTCCACCCGTCCGGGACCGACACCACGTACGACCACCACCGCATCGGCGAGCTCGGCGGTCGTCGCACCCTCTCCCAAGGAGCCCGAGAGGCTCCCCGAGACCCCGAGCGTCTCGCTCAGGGCGATCGTCGGCGCCGCGCCGTCCAGGACGACCTCGCGCCACACCGCGCGGCCGCCGTCGGCGCGCAGCAGGATCCACCAGCGCCCGGGGGGCAGGTCCCACCGGGCCGTCGCGCTCTCCCGATCGATCGCGCCGTGCACGACCGTCGCCGCGCCGCGCGCGCTCGCCGGCAGCACGGCGACCGCCCGCCGCAACGCGACGGCCCCGCCCTCCCGCGCGGGTTCGAGGGCGACCGACAGCTGCGTCATCCGCGGGTCGAAGCGCTCGACCCGGATCTCGACCTCGTCGCGCCCCGCCTCGACGATCCGCGGCGCGAAGGGGTGGACCCCCAGCGCGTCGAAGTTCTTCGGCGTGAGCAGCACGCGACCGGCCGGGACGCCCTCCATCTCGTGGAGGCCGCCGCCCGCGTTCTTCAGCTCGAGCACCTTGCCCAAGAGCGGCTGGTCGGCGTCCGGTCCGAAGGGGACGGCTTGCACGCGCAGGCCGCGCGCGACGGCGCCGAGCGGCGCGCCGTTCGCGTCGACGAGCCGGACCTGCAAGGTCACGGCGCGCGGCAGCTCGAGCGTCACGCGGCGCATCCCGTGCTCGGGGACGCGGACGGGGAAGGACACGGTCGCGCGCGCGACCCGCTCGCCCCTCACCGTGACCAGCTCGAGGCCCTGGCCGGCGCGGTCGACGTCGTCGAAGCGCGCGACGCCCGCGGTGTCGGTGACGCGCTCCGTCACCGTGCGCGCGCCTTGACCCGGGCGGTCCGGCGCGCTGTACCGGCGGTCCTCGACGACGACGTCCACGCCGGGCACCGGAGCGCCCCGCTCGTCGACCACCGTGACCTCCAGCGCGACCCGCGCCTCGGGGTCGTAGGTCAGCTCGACCCGCGCGCCGTCCGGGCCCGGCGCGATCGGCGGCGACGCGCGGTGCGTCTTCGCTTCGCCGGACAGCGAGCCGACGCAGAAGGCGTAGGTGCCGAAGGCGTGCGCGCCCGCGGAGTCCCCGGCTCGCGCGTCGGCGCCGCCGATCGGCAACCCCGTGAAGCGCGCGACCCCGTCGGCGTCCGTCTCGACGTTCAGCAGGCCCTGCAGCCCCGTCGGCCGGTCGTGCAACCTGTGCGAGCAGTAGTCGACGCAGCCCGGGTCGCGCAGCGGCGGGAACAGGGCGGTCGCGCGCACCCGCTCGCCGACGACCGGGCGGCCTTGCGTGTCGCGCACGACGACCTCGACCGGCGCGACCGGCGGAGCGACCAGCTCGAGCACGCTGGGTCCGTCGTCCACCAGGCGCAGGTCCAGCTCGACCGCCGCCAGGCGCGCGCCGTCGGACGCGACGAGGAGGAGCGGCGACGTGTCGTCCACGCGCGCGCCGAACGCCTCCCACATGGAGATCTCGTCCCCGCCGAACCAGGCGCCGACCTGTCGCATGCGATGGTCGCCGCGGTGGCCGTGGTCCTGGTCGAACAGCCACAGGCCGCCGCGCTCCCCCCAGTCGCCCGACAGCCGGACCTCGACATCGGCCGCCGGCGCCAGGCGCACGGTGGGCAGGGTCCCGCGCAGCGCGAGGCCGTCCGCTTCCGAAGGGGACCGGTAGTCCAGGGCGGACATCATGTCCTCGAAGGGCGCGAGCCCCGCGTCCACCTCGACGCGCAGGACGAACTCGACGGACTCGAAGGACGGGGTGTCGGCGGTGCTCGCGGGGCCGGGGGTCGGCGCGCCGCGCAGCGTGTAGTAGCCCTCGGCGTCGGTGACGGCGGTCCCCCACGCGTAGCGGCCGGACAATCCGCCGGTCGACCAGCGCACGTCCGCGCCCGACACGGGTTCGCCCGTGTCGGCGCGCAGGACGCGGCCGGTCAGCTCCAGCTCGATCGGTGCGGAGTCGTTCGCGGTCTCGAGGTCGTCGTGGGCGACGACCGCGCGGCTCGACTCGTCGCCGGATCCGCCGGCGACCGCGCGCGACGTCGCCGCGCGCGCGTGTGCGTTCGGGGGCGCGAGCGCCGGATCGACGGCCGGGTCGCCGCGCCACGGCTTCCACACCGCGAGGGCCGCGCCCAGCGCGCAGAGCGTCGCGACCACGGCGACGCCCGTCCACGCGCCGCTCGCGCCGCCGCTCACCGACGCGGCGCCGCCACGCGGACGCGCGGCCGCGCCGACCCAGGCCGTCACGCCGAGGCGCCAGTCGACGGCGTGCTCGCCGCCCAGCAGGTCGAGTTGCTTGCGCAGCTCCTGCAGCCCGCGTTCCGTCCGCGAGCGCACCGTCGCCTGGGGCAGGTCCAGGCGCTCGGCGATCTCGCGGTAGGACAGCTCGTCGTAGTAGCGCAACACGAGCACGTCGCGGTGGCGCGGGTCGAGCTGCAGCAGGGCCTCGCCCACGAGCTGCTGCGTCTCGATGCGCATCACGATCTGCTCGCCGGATTCCTGCGCCTGCTCGCGCAGCTCGGCGGCCGTCGTGCGCTCCTCGCGCTCGCGCCGCGCCGTGGCGCCCTGGTGACGGGCGAGGTTGCGCAGGACCACCGCGAACCAGGCGCGCAGGTTGCCGCCGTGGCGCGGGGGGTGCGTCAGCGCCTGGACCAGGCCGGCCTGCGCGAGCTCCTCCGCCGCCTCCTCGTCGTGGACCAGCGAGACCGCCAGGCGCCGGAGCCAGCGCCCCTGGGCGAGCAGCTCCTCGATGGTGACGGTCGACGCGGCGGGATCGGACATCGACCCCAGAAGAATCGAGGGCGCGCGATTCGTGAAGGAAAGCGCGAAAAAGTCGCGCTCAGCGGGGCGCGCCGGCCTCGAGCTCGACCTCGACGACCGTCGTGCCGCCGGGCTCGACGCGCGCGGCGCCCCGGGCGGCCTCGCGGGCCGGGGGCAGGGCGCGCGGGCTGTCCACCGGTCCGCGCACGCCGAGCGCCCACGAGCGCTCGCCCGCGGGCACGGTCACCCGCGCCTCCCAGGCCGCGCCGACCTGCGTCGGCTCCACCCAGTGCCACCCGCCGCCGCGCGGACCGGCGTCGACGAGCAGCGACAGGCCGGCGGGCGGCGGCCAGTCGCCGCGCAGGAGGATCGCGCCGGCGCGACGCGCGGAGAGGTCGCGCGTGACCGTCTCGCCGGCCGGGACGTCGACGCGCGCGGACGCCGACCAGCCGTCGGCGAGCAGCTCGAGGCGGTACGGCCCGGCGACGACGTCCTCCATCGCGAAGCGCCCGTCGTCCTGGACCCACGCGCGCATCGCGCGGCCGCCGTACTCGCGGCGCAGGCTGGGCCAGTCCGCGGGCGGCCCGGGGCCCTCGAAGACCGTCGCGACGATCCAGTCGTTCGGGAGCGGCGCGTCGCCGGGCAGTTGCACGCGCCCTTCCACGCGGCTGCGCGCGCCGCAGGCGAGCGAGAGCTCGAGCACGTCGGTGCCCGGCCCCACGTCGAAGTCCACCAGCCGCGCGCCGCGCGCGGACACGCGCACCCACAAGCGCCACCTGCCCGGCGCCACGCCGGTGAGCTCGACCGCGTCGATACCGCAGCGCACGCGCGGGACGGCGGCGGCGTCGCCGTCGTAGCGCGCGGGACGCGCGGCGAGCGGGCGCAGCGCGTCGCCCGTCTCGCGGTCGTACACGGTCACGCGCACGTCGCGTCCGCCGAGCGGCGCGGCCCGCAGCGTCCACTCGATGTCGCGCTCCCCCGCCGCGACCGCGCGCGGCTCGGGCACGATCCACCGGCGGCCGGGTTCGGGGACGACGGAGAGCCGCCAGTCGCCCGGCTGCAGCTCGTCGAAGGCGAAGCGACCGTCCGCGTCGGTGCGCGCCGCGAGCCGGCGCGGCAAGGGTTGCAGGCCGAAGCCCGTCACGCGCCGCCCGCCCTCGAGCGCCAGCGGAACGCCGGCGAGCGGGACGCCCGCCTCGTCGCACACGACGCCGGTCACCGACTCGGCGCGCTCCAGCTCGATCCGCGGCGGGTCCGACGACGCCGCGGTCTCTCCCTTCCACTCGACCGTCCGTCCGATGCGCCCCGGCGCGTCGACGCGCAGCACGCCCCGCGTCCCCGGCGCGCGGCGGAAGCGCCCGTCCGCCTCGACCGGCATGCGGCGCCCGTCGCTCGCGACGGTCCACGCGTCGTCGAGCGGCGCGCCCGTCTCCGCCGCGACGACCACGCCCGCGATCGGCTCGCCGGGGTCGCCCAGGCGGAAGCGGCGCTCCAGCCGCTCGCCCGGCTGCAGCGCCAGCGGCGGGAAGGCGTGCGCGACGCCGTCCGCGTCCTCGATCAGGACGTCGTAGGGCCCCGCGAAGTACGGCCCGCCGCCGCCCGGCGGTCGCAGGCCGGGCAGGTTCGGGGGTCGCGCCGGCAGGTGTTCGAAGCGCGCGACGCCGTCCGCGCCGGTGCGCGTCGCGAAGCCCGCGCGCAGCTCGGCGGCGAGCTCGTCGAGGCGCGGGCCATCCTGGTCCGGCGCGCCGTAAGGCTGGTGCGCCGGGCGCAAGCGGACGGTGACGCCGACGAGCGGCGCCCCGGCCCGGTCCTCGACGCGCACCGAGAGCGCGGCGAAGGGACCCAGCGTGAGCTCGACCTCCAGCGCGCCCGCCGCGGGATCGACGGGCAACGCGCGCGAGCCGAGCCGACCCTCCGATGCGGCGAACAGCGTCCAGGTGAACGGCGGCGCCGCGTTCGGCGCGAGTCCGCCGGCGAGCTCGAAGCGCCCGTCGTCGTCCGCGCGGCCGACGGGCCAGGCGCGCGACAGGCTGGCGCCCTCGCCGGCGTCGTCGGAGAGCCACAGCTCCGCGCCGGGGACGGCGACGCCGTCCGTGACGACGCGTCCGCGCACCGGGACGCCGCGCACCAGACGGACCTCGCCGAGGTCGAGGAGGCCGTCGCGCGGCGGCGGGAGGTCGGCGAGGAAGACGGGTGCGTAGCCTTCGGCCCGCACGACGGCGAAGGCGCGCGCGCGGCCGCCGATCGCGGGGTCGTCCTCGCGCGGCAGGCGCGCTTCCTCGCGCAGCGCGCCGGACCAGCCGCCCGCCGCGTCGGCGTGGAAGACGCCGCGCACCCACGCGCCCTCCGCGCGCGCGGTGACGGACAGGCGCGCGCCGGCGACGGGCGCGTCGTTCGTCAGGGCGACGGCGCGGCCCGCGACGGACATCGTCGGCGCGGCGGCCGGCGCGTCGACGGCGGTGCGTTCGCCGGGAGGGGCCGCGTCGTCGCGCGTGGGCGCGGCGTCGTCCTGCAGCACGGCGACCTCCGGCGACAGCGCGGGCGGCGACGCGGGTCCGTCCTCGCCGGCGAGCCACCACCACGCGCCGGCGAGCAACGCCAGCGGCAGGAGCACGGCGCCGGCCGTCAGCAGCGCGCCGCTCGTTCCCACCACCGCCTCGCCCGAGAGCGGCTCCTCGCCCAGCCACGCGATCGCCACGGCGCGCCAGTCGGTCCCCTTGCGCTCGTCGATCTCGGCCATGTGCTCGCGCAGGCGCGCCAGGCCGCGGCGCTGGCGCGAGCGCACGGTCTCGCGCGGCACGCCGAGCGCCTCGGCCGCCTCGTCGATCGACAGCTCGTCGAAGAAGCGCATCACGATCACGGTGCGGAAGGGCTCCGGCAGCCGGTGGACCGCCTCCGAGATCGCCAGCTGGAAGTCGGCGCGCTCGGCCGTGCGGTCGGCGGACTCGGCGTGGTCGGTCTCCTCCGCCGCGCGCCAGTGCGCGTCGCCCATCGCCTTGCGACCGCGGGCCTGGCGGTAGACGACGTTGCGCACGACGACCGCGAACCACGCGCGCAGGTTGCCGCCGTGGCGGGGCGGGCTCTGCACCGCGCGCAGGAAGCTCTGCTGGACGACGTCGTCCACCTCGTCCTCGTCCCGCACCAGGCGGCGCGCCAGGTTGCGGACGAACTGGACGTGCTGCAGCAGGTCGGCGGTCGTCGGGTCGGTCATCGGGTCGGCCATCGAGTCGTGGGCGGTCGGCTCCATCGCGGTCTCCATCATGAAGCGCGGGCGAAGGGAGGCGGGTCCCCGTTTCTCGAAGCTCGTCGCGCGTCGTTCGTCGCGCCCCGCTTTTCCCAGGGCGCGACCGCCGCGCTACCCTCTCTGGACCGTCCGTCCCCTTCGAGAGAGACCGATGCCCCGAATCCTGACCACCGCCTGCGCCCTGCTCGCCCTCCTCGCCGCCGCCTGTTCGGGCCCCGGCAGCTCGCGCTCCTTCGACAGCGGCCGCCCCGCGATCGAGGTCCGCCCCGGCATCCCCAGCCAGGAGCGCGGGGCCAAGGAGTTCCTCTACAAGGGCGCGCCCGTCTACCTGGGCG
>JAUHYB010000627.1 GCA_030426745.1 bacterium | reverse complement strand
CGAGCGGCGCGGAGCTCTTCCCGCACAACGGCGCGCTGTGCGCCACCACGGCGAACCAGCTGCGCGTGGCGCCGTCGGTCGACTACGACGCGTCGACGGGCTCGACCTACGTCTTCTGGACCGAGACGGACTCGGTGCAGTCGCAGCGCGGCGTGTCGGGCCAGAAGTTCGACGCGGCGGGCAACCGTCAGTGGACGGACGACGGCACGGTCGTCGTGCCCCTCGGCGGTGACGACCCGAACTTCGTGCAGACCGTCGTCTCCGGCGGCGACGTCTTCACCTTCTGGGACCAGTCCCCCGCCTTCGGCCAGGACGTGATCCGCGGCGCGCGGCTGACCTCCGCCGGCGTGGTCGACGTCGCGCCCTTCGACGTGGCGTCGACGCCCAGCGGCAAGGGCCGCCTGACCGCGAAGCCCGGCGCCGCCGGCGACGCGCTGCTCGCCTGGAGCGACGGCCGCAACGACGACGGCGACATCTACGCGCAGAACGTGCTGTCCGACGGCAGCCTGGGCGTCGACCCGGTCGTCGCGTACTGCTTCGGCGACACGGGTTGCCCGTGCAACAACCCGGACCCGGCTGCCGGCTGCGCCAACTCGACCGGCGCGGGCGCGCTGATCGTCGCGCAGGGCAGCTCCAGCGTCGGCTCGGACGACATGCAGATGCACGTCACGAACGCGCGCGCCGGCCAGCCGGGCGTGCTGTTCAGCGGCGTGAACCAGCTCGCGCCGCAGCCCTTCCGCGACGGCCTGTTCTGCACGAACACGCAGTCGATCCGCCTGGGCGTCGAGTTCTTCGACGGCAACGGCGACGCGACCTGGGGTCCCGGGATCGCCGGGCTGGGCAACTTCTCGGCGGGTACGGTCCGCCACTTCCAGGTCTGGTACCGCGACCCGCAGATCTCCCCCTGCGGCAGCGGCTCGAACCTGACGAACGCACTGACGGTGACGTATCGGCAGTGATGGCCGGGTCTTGGCTCTGACTCGGACGGCGCCGTCCCCTCGGGGGCGGCGCCGCTCTCTTGCGCCGAGGTCGACGCGCGTGCCGCGCATCGCGTACAACGGGCGCGCGAGGCGGCGCGCCGCCCCGCCGGACCACGCAACCCGACGCCGCCATGAACCGACCCAGCCCCCCGCGCGCCGCCGCGCTGCTCACGCTCCTCTGCGCCGCCTGCACCGGCGGCGCGACGAACGAGTCCGCGCCGGTGACCGACCACGCCGACCACGCCGACGACTCCGGCCACTCCGAACAGGCCCCCGCCATGACCGACCTCCGCTCGCTCGAGATCCACACGCTGTCCGGTGACGCCACGACGCTCGCGGACCAGCCCGGCGACGTGCTGCTGCTGGTGAACGTCGCCTCGCAGTGCGGCCTGACGCCGCAGTACGAGGGGCTGCAGCGCCTGCAGCAGACCTACGGCGACCGCGGGCTGACCGTCGTCGGCTTCCCCTGCAACCAGTTCGCCGGCCAGGAGCCGGGGACCGCCGACGAGATCCGCGCGTTCTGCGACGCGAATTACGGCGTGAGCTTCCCGCTCATGGAGAAGGTCGACGTGAACGGCACCGGCCGCCACCCGATCTACGCCGCGCTGACCGCGGTGCCGGACGCCACCGGCGAGGCGGGCGACGTGCAGTGGAACTTCGAGAAGTTCCTCGTCGGCCCCGACGGCACGATCACGCGCTTCCGCCCGCGCACCGAGCCCGAGGACGCGACGCTGGTCGCGGCGATCGAGGCGGCGCTCGACTAGACCGGCGTCGACGCGCCTCGACAGGACTACGGTGCCAGGCACCTTCCTCCGGAATAGCGTCCCACGTGAGAGAGCCGCCCAAGGGCGGCTCTCTC